>NZ_CAWUDN010000210.1:0-4593 GCF_963920915.1 Nostoc sp. PCC 9305 | reverse complement strand
CCCTAAATCCCCCTTAAAAAGGGGGACTTTGATTCCGGTTCCCCCCTTTTTAAGGCAGGGCTGTTTCATTCCCTAAAAGGCGCTGATTTACAAGCGTTTCAACCAAAAAAACCAGGTGACTAAAAAATCTGATTGGGCAAGAAAATGGTGAACGCACTTAAATTTGCTGGTTGAGGTGGTAATTTTTCTTTATCCCACTCAAGCAAATTTCTGACTCATACTCTTGACAAAATCCCTAAGAGATCGAATGAAACAGCCCTGCCTTTTTAAGGGGGGTTAGGGGGGATCTAAAAGTGCCTAAAGTCACAGCGAAACACTTTTCAAACAACCTCTAAGTTTATTGACACTTATGTTCGCCACCAACCAGAAGCATCTCAGTCGCTTGAGCAATTGTCTGATAAAATCCTTTGAGCGTAAATAGTTAAGTTTATTATGACAAGTGCATCTTATATTTTTCTAGCTGGAGCAAGTCGCGGTGTTGGTCGAGAAATTGCTCAATATCTCACAGCACAACAGCTAAAGGTTAAAGCACTCCTGAGAACAGCAGCAGTTGCTACTGAACTAGAAGCAATGGGTATTGAAGTAGTTCAGGGAGATGCCTTGAATCTTGGCGATGTCGAACGCGCAATGGTAACAGATGTAGCTATTCACACGGTTATCAGTACAATTGGCGGTTTACCATCAGATGTAGAAAGACCGGATTACCCTGGTAATAGAAATCTGATCGATGCAGCAGTTAAAGCTGGAGTGCAAAAGTTTATTCTTGTATCTTCCATTGGTGCTGGCAATAGTGTTGTTGCTGCCTCACCCCAAGTTTTAGAGGTACTGGGAAAAGTTTTAGCTGAGAAAGACAAAGCCGAACAACACTTAATTGCCAGTGGACTCACCTATACAATCATCCGTCCTGGTGGACTAAAGTCAGAACCAGCAACGGGTAATGGCGTTTTAACCGAAGATCCGCACATTATTGGTAGCATAAATCGTGCAGATGTGGCGCAGTTAGTTGGTCGCAGTTTAAATAGCCAACGTGCCAATAATAAAATATTGTCAGCCGTAGACCGAAATATGCTATTTGGACAAAGAGAATTTGCCGAATTTTCTTTGGAGTAATTTAAGCACGCCAGCGGAGTATTTGACTCTTGACAGGATTGACAAATTCTCGTCCTTCAGCAACAGAACGAGCATACTCCCGCTTTAGCTGATAATACCACTGTGCCTGCATATCTGAGTCCTTAATTAGCCGCAGCACAGGATTATATTTCAAACCAATCTGTTGTTTTTCTACCACCGTTCGGTCTTGGCCAATGAAAGTCCGCGCCAGCACATGTAACAGTGGCTTGAAAAATCCTACCCAAGGAAGTGTCCAGTAAAGAGCAAAAGTTACTTCCGTTTCTGTGTCTGAAATCGGTGTAACTGCCGTCAAATTAACGACTCGATTATTACCAATGGTGGTTTCTTCAATTCTGACTCCAGGTAAACGAAAGGAAATCTCCGTTTCTGGGACACCACCGCCAATCAGCCAGTATAATCGACCCCCATTCGCAGGTAATCGGTGTCGTCGCATTGTAAAGCCGTAGGGCGAAGCATCAAATTGCTTCACTTCTTCGTGCAATTGCTCATTTCGCCACCACCAAGCACGATGAACATAAGGTGAATGAGCCGGATCCATCAGACCTACCACTGCATGATCTATAAAACAAGGGAATTTTACCACCTCTACGAACTGGTGAGAGCGATCGCCAAACCCAGGAATTACCGGAATTTCCATCTCAGATGCCGGTTGAGGGTTATCGGGATCGGGCATATATATCCAGATATTCCCTTGGGCTTCGCGGATTGGATAAGACTGCACGTCAAAGCGACTCAAATCCATTTGCTGCTCCTCTACAAGAGAAGGTATCGCAGTACAGCGTCCAGCGGAGTTAAAGCGCCAACCGTGGTAACAGCATTCAACTTCCTGCCCATTGAATCTCCCACAACTTAAAGGCACACCACGATGGGGACAAATGTCGGTCATTGCAGACACTTTGCCATCCTGGGTACGAAGTAACAGCACTGGTTCTCCTAAGAAAATGCGCCCGATCGTCATACCTGGCTTGATTTGATCGCTAGGCAGAGCATAGTACCAAGTATTACGTAATACAAAATTATCGTTATTTTTCATAACTAATGGCCTCTGCCTTTGACACAACGAAAGTTCTGGTTTGTGGAAAGGAAGGTGATGCTTGAAAACATTCTTTCAGGTTTTTAATTGCTGTAGGTAAGTTCAACTGATGTACTTATTAGTCGTGTTCGTAATTCTCTCAGATTTAGGTTGTTCTGAGAAGATTGCAGGTTTGAAATTGCATTATTCGCCACAAATTTGTACAGATACTGTTCTTTTCCGCGGGCCATCCAACTCAAAAAACAACACAGATTGCCAGGTTCCCAAAGCTAATTTACCATCCACAATGGGAATTATCTCACTAGTGTTCAGCATCATTGCCATTAAATGAGAGTGAGCATTAATCGGCTCATCTTCTGGGACATCTCTTAAATGCAAATCATTATGCAAATAGCGGTCTGATTCTGGTACTAATTTTTGCAAGAACACTTTTATATCTTCTAATAATCTGACTTCATTTTCATTGATAGATAACGCTGTTGTTGTGTGTCGGCAAAATACTAAAGCGTGTCCATTTTTAATTGATGTTGAGGCAATAAAAGATTGAATTTGTGGGGTGATATTATGAATATTAATTTTTGGCTCAGTTTCAATTTCAATTAACTTATGAATAATTGGCATCTGTTGAATTTTATATTTGCAATTGCGGACTAGGTACGCTAACACAGCTTAACGCCTTTTTGAAGGAGGCAGGAATTGAATGACTTTTAACTCCTAACTATAGTTTCCAAACCTTGTACTAATCTTTCTATCCCTTCTTTTGCCGTCTCTTTTTGTAGCGCCCCATAGGCAACGCGTAGATAGCATCCGTCATCTATGCCAAAGGTTGTACCTGGAATAACTGCTACTTTATGTTCCTGGATCAGTTGTTTGACTAACTCAAAAGCATCCATCTGGGTATGAACTTTGAGGAAAAAATAGAAAGCGCCATTGGCAGGGATAATGCTACATAAGCCTTGTAGACGATTAAGGGAGTCTAATACTAGTTGGCGTACCTGAGCGATTGCTTCTATATGACTCTTCAAATAATCCTCTTTTGCCTGCAATGCCCCTAAAGCTGCATATTGAGAAATGACTGGCGGACAAATCAAAATTGTATCCTGGACTTTTTTAACGGCAACAAGTAAGTGTTGGGGAATCACCATATAGCCAATGCGCCAACTGGCAAAACCGTATGCTTTAGAAAAACTATACAGAGAAATGGTGTACTCGCTGCTATTACCAAATGAGCCAGGTGAAACGTGTTTTACACCGTTATATGTAAAGTATTCATAAGCTTCATCGCTGATGTGGTAAATACTGTGATTAGCACAAATTTGATTTACTTGGCGCAATGCGGCTTCAGAATAGACGGCTCCAGTGGGATTATTTGGTGAAATCGTCACTACAGCCCGTGTTTTAGGAGTAATTGCTTGAGCGATCGCTTCTTTTCGCAGTTGGTAATTTTCATCCGTCGCCACTAACACTGCACGACAACCAGCCATTGCGATCGCCATTTCGTGGTTGAAATAGTAGGGCGTATTCAGAATAATTTCGTCGCCTGGGTTAGTGATGGCAAGAATGGTATTCATAAATCCCATATTGCTCCCTGCTGTGACAACGATACAGTTTTCCTCCTTGATTTCAATCCCGTTGAAGGTTTGCAATTTTCCCGCAAGTGCTGTGAGTAAAGGGGGAATTCCCTCAACTGATTTGTATAAATTATTGGCGGGTTCGGCTAAGAATTTGGCTAAAAATTCTATCGCTTCATGTGGTGGGTTGTAAGAAACAACACCTTGCCCTAGAGAGATGGTTCCAGGAGAGTTTTTAATCAGTTCCCCAACCACAGGAATAATTGGCGATTGTACCGCCTGCATACGAGAGGTTAGGGATTCCATATTTTCTTGCCTATATACCTACTTTTAGTATCTCTTAATAGGCGAACAATCAACTAGTACAGCACGGTGAATCACCAATATAGTCTGTTTATTGCCGCCGACTTATACTATGTTCTGGCACTGATTTCAATATCTATCAAGTTAATAAATGTAATAGAAATCCATTTTCTACATTTTTAGGAATTACGCAAGAGCTTTCTGAAACTCTTATTTCTCCGTGTCCTCTGCGCCCTCTGTGGTTCGTTTTTTCATGATTTTGCGTAAGTCCTGATTTTATTTTAGGGTTGGATGAATATAAAATCCGATATCTATGTTGTTTTTTGCTGCATATATTGCTTTTCTTTTAACCTATCTATAGGACTCGTATTTGATTTTTGAAAAAAACTCAGTACACTTTTATTCCTTCTTGCCTGTTCCCCGTTCCCTCCCTACGCAAATAATTTCAGGAATCAAAGCGGATTCCTATATACCTTTGAAATGTTGTTTAAAAGGCAATCAGTATCCGCTCAATAAGTTGCGGTAAGCAACAATTATTAGTGATTGTTGAATGAA
>NZ_CAWUDN010000209.1:0-4676 GCF_963920915.1 Nostoc sp. PCC 9305 | reverse complement strand
GCCGCGATCGCTAGACTGACGCTTGATAATTGGTAGCGGAGTTTTTGCAGGCAAGCTACTCTCAATCAGCACTACTGACACTTCATAAGCAGCTGAAACTCGATAAGGTACTTGAAAAGTTGACCAGAGGTTAAACACCTCTTCTACAGATAGCGGTTGATAATCAATTCGCAACTGTTCTTCTTGTAAGTCAAGGTCGTATTCAGTTGGATCGGTAGTAGGCAAGGCTGCCCTAATATCCGCAGAAGTAATCATAGGATGGTCATTAAAAACACTCATAGCCACGCCTAATAACCGATGACTCGTAGGTTCTGGAAAGTCATCATTTTGGGCGTAAGCAGTCAGTAGGTAGTAGAGGTTCAACGGCAAAAGCTGGTGTCCTGTTTCACCAGGCTTCACTTGAGAAGGAATATCCATATTCCGCCAAGCTGGGTTTATTTGAGTATCGTAGAGAAATAAATTAACTTGATCGCCACTACTAACAGTATTATCTCGTACTTTATCTAATGGTCGTGTCGTCACAGTGATTCCCCCCGAACTCTCAATATCAAACCTTTGCTGTAGCAAGTGACGCAATGTAATTGTGACAGCCGCAATAGCTAAAGCGTTGCTCATCGCTTACCTCCTTCTGGCACGTCGTTGCAAGTATTCATTCAAACCCATCACAGATGTTGCTGGACGGGACTTTGGTCGAGGCGGAGGTGGTGCTGGGGCTGCGCTGCGAATTTCTAGCCGACCAATTGTGACTTGAATCTTAGGTGGTGTATCCAAACCCACTGGCGATGTCTGCGACGGGCTTTGCCAACGCTTCTGGGCTTTTTTGCTACTAGTTGCAACGACTGACAAATTTTTTACAGTGAGGTCATTGATAGGCCCAGATAGCGGTCTGAAATCAGATTCCTCTAGTTGCGTAAAGTACAAAGACTTCACTTCATCTTTACCTCTATCCGCAGACATAGACAAGTTAGGGGATGTATTCTGAGGTAATATTGAATTTTCAACTGGGCTGGTGAATATACCTTCATTGGGATTCATTTTCTGGCGTTGCATATTTGCGGGATGATGGGCGTAGTTAACGTTCATCTCTGCCTCACCTTGTCTCAATTCATCCCACTGTTCGACAACGCCAATTTTCTGACTACCAATATGTTGGCGCTTTTTAAATCTATCCGCAGACATAGAGAGGTTAGGGGATGGGTTCTGGGGTAATATTAAGTTTTCAACTGGGCTGGTGAATATACCTTCATTGGGATTAATTTGCTGGCGTTGCATATTTGCGGGATGATAGGCGTAATTAACGTTCATCTCTGCCCCAGCTTGCCCCAATTCATCCCACTGTTCGACAACACCAATTTTCTGGATATCAATATGTTTGCGATCGCTCTTATTATAGTTTTGTAAGCCGACTTCCTGAGCAGAAGCTTTTTCTCTACGGAAATCAGACAAGTGAGAGTCAGAAAAGTTGACCTGTGATTGTATGTCAATTCCTGGGGTTGAAGGATGTAAAGCAGGAGTTGGTATTATATCTGAATTAATAGGAGTTAGCTGAGTTATCGGTTGTGAAGCGATAGATGATGATAGATTATTTACGAATGGTGCAGTAGAACTGTTTGTCTCAAACGAAGATAGTTTAGCAGAAGCATCTGCGAGAAATGGTTGTATTGATGAAACATTTTTGTGGACAAACCTCTGCTGATTTTCTGGCACATTAGACGTAAGTCTTTCCTGGGGTTCGGCAATTGTTTCTATAGCAATTGTAGGTGTTAAGCTCTGTTTGTGTGAATTCGCTAAGGTACTATCAATAGTAGATGCGTTAGCGGAGCTTACCGTACCCCTACGGAGAAGCAAATTATGCGTAGCGTCTCGTAGAGAAGGTATCGCTCCGTGTTGTACTTGAAGTTGAATTACAGGATTTAAGGCGGAAATGCTAGTGTCCATAGTTGGCACAGGTGTTAAAGATAGTACCCGCTCACTTGCAGATGTGTAGGCGTTGGCGTAGCCTCTCCAAGAATTACCCGTCGTAGACATTGCCACAGGTTCTTCTAAAAACTGACTGAAATCTAGTTGTGGATTAATGAGCTTTTTTACTTGCAAAGATAAAACATTTTCATTCCCAATTATTTGCGGTAATTGCTGTTGTACTAATTCACTTGCAGACTGTTTTTGGTGTTGAATTACAGAACTGAAGCTGGGAGTGCTAGTTTCTAGCGTCAACCCAGGTGTTAATGATTTTTGATTTGTGGGCAATATTTGATTAGCAACAGGTGCATTGTCTACAGGTTTTTCTGGAATAGATGGCTGTAAACTTATCAGCTTTTGCACTTGAGTAGATGAAACATTCCCACTTCTTTGTAGCAATTGCGTTGATGACAATTCAGTTACAGCTTTTTTCTGGTGTTGAATTACAGAACTTGAGGCGGGAGTGCTAGTTTCCACTGCTAGCATAGGTGTTAAAGGCAAAACTTGAGAAATAGCAGGAGCGTAGACGTTGGTGTAGCCTTTCCAAGAGTTTTTCATCGTAGACATGGCTGTTGATTCTGATTGAAGTTGAGGAGGAAGTTCCTCAGAATTTTCGACTTGTGATAACTGAGAATGGATAAAGACTGGATTAATTTCTGTAGGTTGCTTATGTAAGTTTTCAGTTGCAGATTTTCCCTGTTGTAGAACGCTAGGAATTGATAGAATAGTGCTGGCTTCTGCTTGTATTTGCGGGAGAGATTGCTTTAAAGACAATACCTTTGGTAAGACATTAGGAGAAACTTGTTGATTAATTTCAAGTAATTGGTTATTTAATGATTGAGTTGTAAGTTCTCCTGATTCTTGCTCAAATAACTTTGAGACAGGAGTATTCTTTTCCTTTGCGATCGCAGGTTTTAAAATTATAGGGTTTAGATTTGGTAATGAATTTTTCTTATCTGGAGGAATAAATGAAGATGTTATTGGCTTTGTTGGATTTTCGGTAAAATATGTTTGTAAATATGCCTTTAAAGGTGATTGCAAAGATAAACCCAAATGATTGATTGTAATTAGTTGGTGGGAGAAAGATGTAAGTGGAATCTGCCCCTGTTCAGATATGTGCTTAGAGAGAGAAGTATTTGATCCTGTGTTGTGTACAGAAACGAGATGATTCGATAGGTAAGTATTTGTTTGTGGTAAAATTATAGACTCTGTATTAGAATTAAGTGCTGCTTGATTTGCAGCCGATGAAAGTATTCCTGATTCTACAAAAGGTTTAATTATTAATCGTTCCCAATTGACTATGTTTGAAGTTTGGACAGAAGAAACAACAGGATTAATTTTAGTTAGTTGTTTCTGTGATAACTGACCAGGAACCAAATTTAGTGTGGTAGTGCTTGTTTTTTGCTCTGAGTTTGAAGGTTGGATAGAAGAATCAACAGGATTAATTTTACTTGATTCTTTCTGTGATAGTTGAGCAGCAGCAAAAGTTAGTGGAGTAGTGCTTATTTTTTGCTCTGGGTTTGAAGTAAATTGCTGATTATTAGTGCTGATTTGAGTCAGAACTGAATCTAAAAAAGGCCAATTGGAGGATAATTCTAAGTCAGGCTTTTGTGTCAAATTAGGAATTGACTTTAGTATTGGTTGGGAAGATTGAACAGGTGTTGAAGTTAAATTAGTTAACAGGGGGTTAGTTATCTCTTCAGATATTTGCCCTATTGTTGCAGGCGTTAGCGTTCGCGGAGCGTCTCGTAGAGAAGCTCGCCGCAGGCATCGCTTCTCCAACAACTGCACAATGTCAAAATTGGGAAATTTTTCCGTTTCTGATGTTGTTTCTAACTCAGTTGATTCTGTGGTAATCGATGGCTCCCAGTCAAGGTTAGACTCTGGTAACGGTTCAAAGACTGATAAGACAAGAGGTTGAACTGTATCGATTAAGTTAAAGCTTTTAGCTACCAAATGAAAGAGATAATTGCTCATCAGTCCGTCACCATCTCTAAATACAATTTTCGCCGTCTGGGACTCATCGCCAAAATATCAGCTTCACGCCAACTGTAAGCAGCAGCTAAAGTATGTACCTCTCGCAACACTCGAAATCCCCAAGCGTTAATCTCAGCCCAGAAAAACGACACAATGTCAAATAATGATTGCCATTGGTAGTTGCAAGCAGAACAGGAAATATCAATTGGCACATTTGCTTGAGGATCTGCTTGAGCCATTTGGGTAATAATTGCATCTCTGGTATGACATGGTAATTGCTGAAACGGCAGATATTCGCCGTTACACACTGCTTGCAAAATACAGCGTTCTAATAAAATCTCTTGAGCAATCTCTGGCTGTTTGTGTTCAGCGATCGCTATCATATCTAAACTGTTTGGTAGACGAAAACTCACCTGATAATCAGCAAGCTCAAGACAATATTTCTCAACTGGTTCAAGTGACAGTGGTGCTACACGCATATCTGCAATATCAGAATTGAGTTCCAAGACTTCACCACAGCTTGGACAAGTCACTTGACTAACCAGTTGTGAACCAAATGTCCACTCCCGCAATGTCAGCAGCATAGCATCACGCTGACCGAGACTGAATTGAGTAAGCATATCTATAGAGGTTTCAGGACAAGCACTAGCTAGTAGCTTGATTGCTTTAGACCAAGATGGCTGATTAAGTCCCCACTCCCAGATATTTAACAGTTCCGAGGCTGATAGCGATCGCATATA
>NZ_CAWUDN010000208.1:0-4696 GCF_963920915.1 Nostoc sp. PCC 9305 | reverse complement strand
TGATTAACTCAGCCCTGCTGGGTCATTTTGTATGGCTTAGTCTAAACTCCAGTAGTTTTACCTAAAGGCAAAAACTAATCATGGACAATCCAAAGTGGGGGTACTTTGCAATAGATTTGAGGAGGAATGAATGCAATTACAACAGACACAATTTTTAGAAGAAACACTATGGCAAGCAGTTCTCAATCGAGACTCCGCTTTTGAAGGTAAGTTTTTCTATGGTGTTCGCTCTACAGGCATTTATTGCCGACCTATTTGCCCTAGTCGCAGACCGAATCGCAATCAAGTTTGTTTTTTCCAGTCGGTACAAGATGCTGAAATTGCAGGTTTTCGACCTTGTAAGCGCTGTCAGCCACAATCTGAAATAGTTCCAAATACAGCCAAAATTTTAGCAGTATGTCGATATATTGAAGCACAAGTTGACCGCATACCAACTCTATCGGAATTATGCTCTCAGGTAGAAATGAGTCCTAGTTACCTACAAAGAATATTCAAGCAGATAATTGGCGTATCGCCTTTTCAATATGCAGATGCACTGCGTAGCCAGCGATTGAAACAGCGTCTTCAGTCGGGGGAGGAAATTGCTGATGCAGTTTACGATACGGGGTATGGTTCAAGTAGTCAACTGTATGAGAAAGCACCTAAACAATTAGGAATGACACCAAAAATTTACCAACAAGCTGGAAAAACAATCAACATTGTTTATGCGATCGCTCCATGTTCACTAGGATATTTGCTTGTGGCAACAACAGAGAAGGGTATCTGCGCCGTAAAATTAGGTGATGAAGCAGACAAGCTTGAACACATTTTGAAGCAAGAATTTCACCAAGCGCAGATCGTGCGTGACGATCGCACACACAAGGAATGGATACAAGCAATCCTCGACTTTATTGCAGGAGGTGAAACACATCTTGATTTACCACTTGATGTCCGTGGGACAGCATTTCAGAAACAAGTGTGGGAAGCATTACAAAAAATTCCTTATGGGGAAACCCGCACTTACACAGATATTGCCTGTAATCTTGCCAAACCCCAAGCAGTCCGCGCGGTGGGTAATGCTTGTGGCGCTAATCCGATCGCGCTGATTGTACCGTGTCATCGGGTGCTGCGGAGTGATGGCAGTCTTGGTGGTTATCACTGGGGAATTGAGCGCAAACAAAAACTGCTTACACAAGAATCGAAATTTCTCAAAGATGACTCAAATACCTGAACTAGAATCGCTGACTGAAGAAAGTCTGACGCGTGGTTTAATGGTGCTTGCCCAACTTGACAGCGATTTGGCTCGGATTTTAGAGACACTGGGGCCTCCACCGATATGGTCAAGAGAAGCGGGTTTTGCAACGCTGCTGTGTATAATTCTGGAACAGCAAGTTTCTGTAGCGGCTGCAAGGGCAGTATTTACAAGACTCTGTGGGGTTGTTGTAACTCTGACGCCAGAAAATTTTCTGATATTGGATGATGTTCAATTAAGAGCGATTGGATTCAGTCGGCAAAAGATTTTATACTGTCGTGGGTTGGCTCAGGCGATCGCAACTGGTCAGCTTGATCTAACCAAGCTCCAAACAATGGACGAAACTGCTATCAGAACCGAGTTAAAGCGTCTCAAAGGCATCGGAGATTGGACAGTTGATATTTATTTGCTCATGGCGTTGCAACGTCCTGATGTCTTTCCTAAAGGCGATTTAGCGATCGCGATCGCCCTACAAAAACTCAAAAACTTGGCGACGCGTCCAACACCCGCACAACTAGAAGCCATGACACAGCACTGGCGACCGTGGCGAGCAGTTGCGGCAAGACTTCTATGGCACTATTACCTAAGTAATCCCAAATAATTACTCCTTCTCCCTTCTCTAACGAGACGCTGCGCGTTCACGTAGTGTCTCGTAGAGAAGGCGCACGTGGCGGTTGGTATAATCAATATAAACTAAATGGCAGAAAATCAATTAAGCCTAACAGCAGAAAAGTCTGATAAAACTTCAAAAATCCTGCCGATAATCATAGTAATAATTGCATTATTAGCTTTATCTTCAACAGCAATATTTATTAAAGTCGCTGTTAGAGAAATGAGTCCTGTTGCTACATTATTTAATCGCTTATGGATAGCGACAATTATCTTTGGCTTATGGAGTGGAATTAACCAAGCACGGACTCAAATTACAGAAGATAAACCTGTATTACCACAGCAACGTTATCCAATCAAAGAGATAGCGCTTTTAATCGCAGTGGGTCTAGTTCATGTATTAGGTCGATTATCTTGGACTTGGTCGCTAACTCAGACTGGTGCAGCTAATGCTAATGCGTTAGGTAGCCTCAATCCGCTATTTACTACTTTAGGAGGATGGCTATTTTTTAATCAAATTTTTGGGCGCAAATTTATCATCGGTTTGATCTTAGCCATAATCGGTGCGATCGCTGTTGTATTTGAAGATTTGTTGCGTTCTAATCATAATTTTACAGGTGATGCTGTTGCCCTCATATCATCGATATTTTATGCAGCAAACTTTTTACTTATTGAGCAGATTGGCAATAAGTTTTCAATGATCGCTATCCTCCTGTGGCGCTGTGCGATCGCAACTTCATTGATGATACCAGTAGTGCTAATCTTGGAAAAACAAGTTTTCCCAGTTACTTTGTCGGGGTGGTTAGTAGTATTTGCGTTAGCTGCTATTTGCGAAGCCTTGGGTCATGGGCTAATTGTATACAGCCTCAAAAATTTTTCATCAGGATTTATCTCTTTACTCTTACTACTCAATCCGGTGATTGTTGCGATTCTTGCTTGGATACTTTTCTCGGAAAACTTGAGTATTTTTAACTTGTTAGGGTTGGCTCTAATTGTCGGGGGTATATATCTCGCAATTTCTAATAAAGAATCTGTGCAATCTAAAATTAATCCCCAGATTCAATCTTCAGCAGAAATAGATTCATCCACCAGTTCCCCAAAATAATGCAACAAATAGACCATATTGTAGAGACGCGATTCATCGCGTCTTTACCCAAGGACATGTTGCAATCATTAATTGAATTGGTATAAGAAACCGGTTCGACTCGATCGCACAGCCCGCCACTAGACTTACTATTGGCACTACTATTTGAGTAATGCCAATAGTAAATCGGTTACAGTCTACCAGTGAATACCTTTTCAGCCGGGCCTGTCATGTAAACCCGTTGGTCAATTTCTGACCATTCAATTTGCAAGGGGCCACCTGGTAATTCTACAGTCGCAGTGCGATCGCATTTCCCGGTTAGCACACCAGCTACCAAGGAAGCACAAGCACCAGTCCCGCAAGCTAAGGTAATCCCAGCACCCCGTTCCCACACCCGCATTTTCAAATAGTCACGGCGTACCACTTGAATAAATTCGGTATTTATGCGTTGAGGAAAAACTGGGTGATGCTCAAATTTCGGGCCGATGGTTTCTAACTCAATTGCTGCTACATCTTCTACAAAGGTAATGCAGTGAGGATTTCCCATATTTACACAGGTGACATCCCAAGTTTGCCCCGCCACCTCTAACGGCTGAGAAATTACTTTTTCTTGGGCGGGTGTAAGAGTGGTAGGAATTTCGCTAGCGAGTAACCTAGGTAAACCCATATCTACTTTAACTTGACCATCAGATAAGAGTTGGGGAGTCATTACACCACCCAAAGTATGAATGCGATATGAGTCTTGATTTCGGGATTCTCCTTCTAAATCTGCTAAAAAGCCAGCTAAACAGCGAATGCCATTGCCACACATTTCTGGTTCTGAACCATCGGAATTAAAAATCCGCATGGTGTAGTCCGTGCCGTTTTCTCCAGGGAGGGCAAAAATGACACCATCAGCACCGATACCAAAATGGCGATCGCACAACTCGATCGCTTGCTCTGGAGTCACTACAGGCAAAGATGACGAGCGATTGTCAATGAGAATAAAGTCGTTGCCTAGACCATGATACTTAGTAAATTCGATTGCCATTTCTTCAAGGATGAATTATCAAGGATTAGTTACTCTTTATTTTGCCTTGTAGGTTCATCTTTACTAAAAATGCTTACCGAATTTGACACCACTTTACCCAGTATTAGACAAGTCCAAAACCTGATTAAACAAACAACGCCAGTTGAGTTAAAGCTGGTGACTCAGGATGTACTCACAGGAAAGGTTTTATGGCAAGATCCACAGTGTATCTGTATTGCGGATGAAAATAGCCAGCAAACCACCGTTTGGAAACAAGCGATCGCCTACATCAAGCCACAAGTGAGTTAGGAGTGAGGCAGAAAAATCACAACCGATCGCTTCACTCGAATTAAAAATTCAAGCCCACGGCTTAAGCCGTGGGCGTGGAATAAAGATGCCTTGCGCCTCGCATCTCGAAGCAATTCTCTATTTATTATGGGATACAAGCCCACAATTAAAGTTGTGTATTTTTAATTTTATATTTTTAATTGTTTCATCATTAAACTTAGAGTTTTGCAGCAAAAACCCACCTATTGCGTCCTTGTTCTTTAGCTTTATATAAAGCTTTGTCGGCGGCGTTAATTAAATCTTGAGATGAACTTTTATCTGTTGGTCTTTGAATTGCAACACCTAAGCTGACGGTCACAAAATATTGAAAGTTATTCTTCTTTTTATGAGGAATCTTTAATTCTTGAATAGATTTTTGAATCAGGGTAAGAGCATCTCAATCAGGCTTGACGCAAGGAATCAGAAGAATCTAATA
>NZ_CAWUDN010000207.1:0-4947 GCF_963920915.1 Nostoc sp. PCC 9305 | reverse complement strand
AATCCACCTTTGAACTCCGTTGACGAGTCTTTGAACTGGATGAATCCACCTTTGAACTCCGTTGACGAGTCTTTGAACTGGATGAATCCACCTTTGATACTCGTGAATTAAAATACCTTCAAACACCTTGATGTATCCTTCCTGCTCACCTACTGTCCACCCACTTCAAAATAAGCAAATTTTGTCACCCCTTTAGCAAACAAGCTGTTTGAGATCGTAAAACTTTGTATCCTGAATTAATAGGTCTTAATAGTTCTTTTAAAACTGGTGCAAGAAGATTTTCGGTTAATTGTTGATTTAGTTTTAGTTCTAGGCGTTGCAGCCTGTGGCGGACTATTAGCGGCACTTTTGCAACAACCAGTGCTGCTGGGGTATCTCATTGGCGGGATAGTTATTGGGCCAACGGGACTGGGATTGATTAAAGAACTGATTCAAGTAGAGACTCTGGCACAGTTCGGGGTCGCCTTTTTGTTATTCGCCTTGGGTGTGGAATTTTCCTTTGCGGAACTCAAGAAGGTAAAAGCGATCGCTCTTGGTGGAGGTGGACTCCAGATTGCTTTGACGATTTTGGTCACGGTTTTAGTATGCGGGTTAAGTGGAGCCTGGGGAGCCTTACCTGCGAAGGGAATGTTTTTGGGGTGTATTCTGTCGCTGTCTTCCACAGCGGTTGTTCTCAAGTGCTTGATGGAGCGCAACGAAACAGAAACTCCCCACGGGCAAGTGATGCTAGGGATTTTGGTAGTTCAGGACTTGGCACTGGGACTAATGTTAGCAGTCTTACCAGCCCTCAACCAACCAGCAGAAACAATTGGCATTGCTGTCCTAACAGCGCTAGGTTCGATTGCTTTATTTGCTGCTGGGGCGGTAGCTGCGGGGATTTGGCTGATACCGCCTTTGTTGCAACTGCTAGCCCGTACTGAAAGCAAAGAACTATTTTTATTAGGGGTTGTAGCCCTGTGTTTAGGCATTGCCCTGTTGACAGAGCATTTGGGACTGTCCATTGAAATGGGGGCATTTGTCGCGGGTTTGATGATTTCTGAGGTGGAGTACGCCGACCAAACCCTGACTTATGTCGAACCACTGCGAGATATCTTTGCCAGTTTATTTTTTGCCGCCATTGGGATGTTAATTGACCCAGTGTTTTTGTGGAACAACCTAGAATTAATTTTGGGGTTGGTGGCAATAGTTTTCGTAGGTAAATTTTTGATTATCACGCCCTTAGTGAAACTGTTCCGCTATCCTTTGAAAACAGCCATAATCGCCGGTTTGGGACTGGCGCAAATTGGGGAATTTTCCTTTGTTCTCGCTAGTGAAGGGCAGTCTTTGGGGCTGGTGTCCCGACAAATATACTTGTTAATTTTGGGAACCACCGCAGTCACTCTGATGCTGACTCCTTTTGTACTGCGGTTAGTGCCATTTTTATTTAACTTTGCCGAATCAATGCCTTGGTTGAAACCGTACTTAGAAGAAGATGAAGCGCGGGATGTATCGGAAGATTTGCCTTTCAAAGACCATGTAGTAGTTTGTGGCTATGGGCGAGTCGGCAAGAATTTGGTGAAGTTGTTGCAGCAACACGACCTACCTGTGGTAGTAATCGACCAATCGGAGAGTAGAATTCAGCAGTTGCGCGAGGCTGGGGTGTCTTATGTATATGGCAATTGCGTCAGTTTACACGTTTTGGAAACTGCCGGGGTGAATCATGCCAAAGGAATGGCGATCGCACTCCCAGACCCCATAAGTACTCGTCTTTGCTTGAAACGCGCTTTGGAATTGCGCCCAGAATTAGATTTGGTTGTCCGTGCTACCCAGGATAAAAATATTGAGGTGCTGTATCAATTGGGAGCCAGGGAAGTTGTGCAACCAGAGTTTGAAGCCAGCTTAGAAATGGCAACCTACTTATTAACTGGCTTAGGCTTGTTGTCGCCAGCTGTCGTCCAACGAGAAATGCAGCAAATCCGCAACGATCATTATTTAGATTTGCGGCCAGAGCGCTCTGCAACTGAAGTGGCTCGTGATTTGCGCCAAGCCACCCGCGATTTAAATCAGCGTTGGTATCCTCTGCCATCTAATTCGCCCTTAATTGGCATGACCATAGAAGAAGCGGATATGCGCTATTTAACAGGAGCGAGTTTGATGGCAATTCGCCGCGCTAACGGCGATGAAATCGATTATCCCAATAATCAAACCAAATTAGCAGAAGGCGATCGCTTGCTGGTAGTGGGAGCAGATGAAGAACTGGCGGCTTTGGCAGAATTCGCTAAGGGACAAGCGGCTGTTCCCGGAGAAAATAGTGCTTGTCAGTGGGTAACAGTCAATGCAGACGCGCCAACACTAGGTAAAACCCTTGCAGATTTAGATATCGCCAAGCAATTTGGAGTACAGGTACAGGCAATCCGGCGAGATGGTAAATTTATCCGCTATCCTGATGGCGGCATGGATTTGCGAGTCGGCGACCAAGTATTATTATGTGGTGGCTTGACAGGTTTGAGTCAACTAGAACAGTTATTTGCGATCGCTAATTCAGTACCCCTTTCTATCCCAATGGTGAAAGCTGGTGAGGCAGAAGCGCTCAAAGACTTTCTACCTGCGGATAGTGTGACTGATTAAGGTTTAAGACTCCGCAAGTTAAGCAATTCAATATAGCGATCGCGCCTTTGGGATGGTAGTGACTTGGCTCTGAAGGGGATGCTTTTTCATATTCTTCTAGGATAATACCCAGATCCAAGATGTTATCTCTGATGCGGACATCATCATGGATTGAGTAATTTACAGCTCAGTTTCGGTAACAGTCCATCCGTAAGAGCTTAAGAGGATGTTTAAAAAGTGGTTGTAGGATAAGGCGACAAATCAAGCTTGAGGACTGGCGCTCTTTTGCCCTTGACTACTCTAAATTTTGATTATCTTTTGCAGACAAGTATTTAATGGGGTCATCTGCTTGATCTTTGCTAATCGCAGAAGTTTTTGGTCTATTGAATTTGATTACCTTGTTTGATAACTGAATTTATCTAAGAATAGAGCTTTACTTTTTACAAATTTCTTCTATCTTTACAATACTTTTTTATCTCATGTTTTCAGTTATCAGATACCTTGGCGATAATGATAATTACTGTACTGTAGATACAGTACTTTATCCAAAATTATTTGTGAGAACGCTTTTTAAGACTTAATGGCAAAAGTCAGATGAAGAGAAGCGATCGCGAAACTTTCTTACGCGATAATGGTTATAAACTACGAAAAACTACGTTTTTACATCGTTGTAGCTGTCTCTTTTCATCTTTAAAATATTCCTGAAATTATACTTATAATGTTGTACACAAGTTTACGTATTATTACTAGAGTATCTGCTAATCTACTCTGTAAGCTTTTAGGACAGCCTAGTGTTAGTAATTTAGAAACTAAACTCCACGATCAACAAATTCAAATTCAGCAGTTAGAAGAGCAAGAAAGGGCGCTTTACCGAGTTATTAGTAAAATCCGAGCTTCTCTTGAATTAGAAACAATTTTTCGTACAGCCACTAAAGAAACTTGCAAATTACTCCGCATTGAGAGAATTGCCGTTTATCGTTTCTATGAAAACTGGGGTGGAGAATTTGTCAGCGACTTTGAGTTTGCAGAGACTGGATGGGATGATGTAGAGACATTAGGAAAAAATACAGTTTGGAATGACTCTTATCTACAACAAAATCAAGGTGGACGGTATCGTAATAATGAAACTTTAATTGCTTCAGATGTCTACGCAGCAGGCTTGTCTCAATGCCATTTAGAAATTTTAGAACAGTTCCATATTCGAGCTTATGCAACTGCACCAATATTTGTGGGAAAAAACCTGTGGGGAGTGCTTGCAGCTTATCAGCATTCACAGCCACATGAATGGAAACAATTAGAAATTCAGTTTCTATCTCAGATTGCAACGCAGTTAGGATTTGCAGTTAAACAAGCAGAATTTTTAGCTCAAGCAGAACAAAAAGCAGCAGAACTGTATAAAGCAAATCAGCAGCAGGAGATTCTATTTAATTTAGTTGCTGAAATTCGTGAATCTCTGAATCTAGACACCTTGTTTAAGACTACTGCACGAGAAATTCGTAAGGCTCTCCGTAGCGATCGCGTCAGTATCTTTCGATTTGACCCGGAATCGAACTATACCTCTGGTGAATTTGTCTCTGAGAATGTATTGCCTGACTACGATTCTACGATCGCCATCAAGGTCAAGGATAATTGTTTTGGTGAAAACTATGCAGTTGCTTATCATCAAGGGCGTATACAGGTATTATCAGATATTTATCAATCTGGTCTAAAAGATTGCCACATTCAACTGTTAGAGCAATTTCAAATCAAGGCACAAATTGTTGCACCTTTAATGAAAGGAAAAACTTTATGGGGACTACTATGCGTTCATCAGTGCCATTGTTCGCGCGAGTGGAAAAAATCGGAAATTCAATTTATCCACCAGTTAGCTGCTCAGTTTAATGTAGCTTTAGAACATTCTGAGTTATTAGAGCAATTCCGCTCTCAAGCTAATCAACTTGCTCAAGCAAATAATGCTTTAGAAATAGCAAATTCTCAGCTAGAAAAACTTAGTAAGCTAGATGCTCTAACCCAAATCGCCAACCGTCATTGTTTCGATCAGTTTTTAGAGCAGGAATGGGATCGACTAAAACTAAGTGAAAATTATTTATCTTTAATTATATTTGATATTGACTATTTCAAGGATTATAACGATTCTTATGGACATCTAGCTGGAGATGAATGCTTAATACAAGTTGCTCGTGCAGCACAATCTGTATTAAAGCGTCCTACCGATCTACTAGCTCGTTATGGTGGTGAAGAATTTGTTGTAATTTTGCCAAATACGAACGAATCAAGTGCGATTAAGATAACTAAGTTGATTCAAAAATCAGGGTAAGCTCATCTAATTTGGTATAGGGTGAGCTTGACAAATTAAGTAAG
>NZ_CAWUDN010000206.1:0-5108 GCF_963920915.1 Nostoc sp. PCC 9305 | reverse complement strand
GCGGGCAAGATGCCCACCCCACAAGATTGGATAATTTATTTCTTGGAGTTCCCTTGGCTTTATCAGCTATTCGTACAGAAAACTTTGCTGTTAGCGGATAGCTAAGGTTTAGCCCATTCTGACTTCTGAGTTTTTCTTCATAAAGGTGGAATCTTTGCTAAAATGCCCTTTTTCATTGCTTCTGGACGCTCTGACCAAGGCAGTAAACCATCTGCTTTAGCATAGTATTGACTAGCACATTCCAGCACAGCAGAGGCACTGCCATCAACGGCTAAATCACCAAATAAATATGTTAATTTACCTTTGGCACTAAAGGCGACTACACAAGAACGATTACAAGCACTCATGCATTCAACTTCCTGAATTGGGAATCGATCTCGTAACTCCCAATCTTGTGCCAGCTGCTGAAGTTGGTGTAAAAGTTTTTCACCACCACTTTCACCTAAGCGTTTGCCATTTTGCCAAACACTGGCACAGGTTTTGCAAACAAATAAAGTATGTTCAGCAACTTCCATTGGACTGGTTGGGGAAATATTTACAGTCGTAGTCATCTGTACCTCGCAGATATGTGAAACTAATAAATCTATTTCGGCGGGCATCCTGACTCACTCAATTTGAGATTTTCGATTTAGTTCTTTAATCTCAAATTGGTTCACAGTTGCGGGACAGCGCCGGATTTGCACCGAACTTTCCCCGTTACCTCTGGTGGCTGACTCCCACCAGAACCGAATCACCTTACAGCAGTTTGCAACTAAATGAGGTACAGAACCAAGAATTCACAAACCAAATTATTCTTCTGCTTCCTGCCTCCTGCCTCCTGCCTTCTGCCTCCTGCCTCCTGCCTCAAAACCAGTGACTTTGTACCTCATGCAAAAGAAAACTGCTGTATCGATCGTACACTAGGGTTATCGGAGAATACGAAACAATAAGCTTTTTGTCAACCATCAAACTGGACGACAACCAGATAAAATACTGTGCATCTTCACTACTTGTCCAATAACTGCGATCGCAGGCGCACTAAATCCAGTTTCCTCTACCTGCTTGACAATTGTTTCCAATGTCCCAATTAATTCTTCTTGTTCTGGGCGCGTACCCCAGCGCACCAAAGCAATGGGCGTTTCTAAATTCAACCCAGCAGTACTTAATTCTTCCACAATATAAGGCAGATTGTGAATTCCCATATAAATTACAATGGTTTCGGAACCGTGAGCGATCGCACTCCAATTCACTTGCGGTCTATACTTACCCGCTGCCTCGTGACCAGTTACAAATGTCACTGATGAACTATACAGCCGATGCGTCAAAGGAATACCTGCATAAGCTGCTGCTGCAATTCCCGAAGTGATACCGGGCACAACTTCCGTTGATATTCCAGCTTGAACTAATTCTTCCATCTCTTCGCCACCGCGACCAAAAATAAAGGGATCGCCACCCTTGAGCCGCACTACAATTGCATGATCCTGCGCTTTATCAATCAGCAATTGAGTTGTTTCTGACTGCAACAACGAATGTCTCCCCGCACGTTTACCAGCATTAATTTGCTCGGCTTGGGGATTAATCATTGCCAGAATTGCAGGACTCACCAAGGCATCATAGATAACTACATCTGCACATTCCAACAAACCTTTTGCCTTCAGGGTAATTAATCCTGGATCTCCTGGCCCCGCACCTACTAAATAAACCTTTCCCAAATACTTGTTCTCCTGTTTCTCTGTGCGGTTCATCTCTGTGTTAAATCCCAAATTAGCTCGGCTAATTCTGCACTTGCTCCCAGTGGCTTGGCCAGTTGGAAATTCACCGCAGAAAATTGTAATTTTAGCTCCTCTATTGAGGTGGCGATCGCATCGGTTATTCCACCAGCGAATAAAAAGTATGGCAAAATTGCAATTTCCCGATAACCAGCAGTTACTAACTCTTTCACCCGTGATTCTAAACTAGGAGGCCCAGCCCAATAAGCAGCAACTGCTCCCAAACTCGCCGCCATTGCTTCCACACTTTCTTGCGAACCTGGGCGACGGCTACCATGAGCTAAGAGAATCCATGTTTCTGCTTTGATAGCAGCTATTTGCTTTGCCAGCAATTTCTCTAAATTAGGGTGAGAACCTAAATATGGTTGCAACTCAATGATGATATCTTGACCAACAGCCTGTTGTGCGAGTGCTACTTCGGCAGGAATGTCTGTCATCACATGCACTCCCGGCAGTAGAAATAGCGGTACAATTTTAAGGCGATTTTCATTTTGAGACAGTGAGTAATCGCCAAAAGCGCTTTTAGCAAATTGTTGAATCTGCTCGTGTAAAGGTTGAGGACTCATTTCTAAAGCAGCGATGCCAACCAAATGTTCGCTTGACAATTTCTGACATACCAGCCTAGCTAGTTGCTGCATAGCAATTTCTGGGCGCGGGTCGCGACTTCCGTGAGATAATAACAGATAGGCAGATGACATCGGCAAAGCTTGAACTTTCAGTTACTATATCTTACTTAAGATTAAGCCGGGGTTCATAAGTACTCTGGTAATTATTGAAACTATTATCAATTAATAAACAGAATTATTCTTAATCACTTTTACAGCAGATTTCAAGTTGTAAAGTACACAACTATTCGTTTCAAAAGTAGGTATAAAGCTTGTTTTTATTCTGTTAGTGCAGCCGATTCTGATTCCTGAATTCTGACTTCTGAATTCTGCTGTATATTCTCCCCCTACTCCTTACCTTATTGTTCTTCAGCAGTGTAAGTATAAAATTTATCGAAAGCTCCTACCGTTTCAAATTTGTATGAAGGCATCCAAGAATTTATTTTTAAATCTGTACGGTAAACACTAAAAATAAGAAAATCTTGCCTTTCTGTAGTCTTGGCAATAATTTCTTGGATTTGCGGGCTAGCCGAGTCAACCAACTTATCACAATTAAAACGGATTAAATTTTCTATAATATTCGTAGTTTTTTTACATACATCGGTTTTTAAGTATTTTGTCAAGCGTTGAACTGCATATTCTTCATATTCAACTTGACCGGGATTGGTTTTCGCCATTGTCACACCCAAGGCGGTGAGTCCTACTGCTGCTCCAGTATACGCAATGATGGTCAATGGTTTCATATTTGCCAAGTAAAATTCATTGTAATTGTTAGATTCCAGAGACTCTAAATCAACTAAGTCCGTTCCTTGAACAAAAACTCTTGATCGCTTGCCAAATTGTTGCTATAATTCAAATTGTTGAATGGCGAGCGTAGCCAAGTGGTTAAGGCAGTGGTTTGTGGTACCACCATTCGTGGGTTCGATTCCCATCGTTCGCCCTACATAATTTCATATTAATATCTACACTCCTGTAGAAGGTGGTTTAGATAGTGCAAGTCCTTGTAATCATAACTTTAATAAGGATAAACATATGCTATCTGTAGCTTTATAGACTTACAGAATAGACCTCTTGCAAAAATATATTTTTGCACTCTTAGGGAAAAGGGAAAAGGTTAAAGGGAAAGGATTTTGAGTTTTTTTCCCCTTTGCCCCTTCCCCTTTACCCCGACTTTTGCAAGAAGTCTAATGGCGATCGCAATCCTAAAGTCGTGACCGAGTTCATCCTTAATAGTCTGGGTATTCTAAAACGGACATTAACATCTAAGAAGCAGCACGGCAAGATACAGGGTTCTGCCATGAACCATGAGGTGTGCTGGGTGCATTCGCTGTAAGTTCCAACTCCCCTTTTGCATTCATCACCCACCCTGTAGCTTCTACAATCGGTTTTGGCGTAGCAGTAGTAGGTTTGATGGTAACAGGTGGACTCTTGCGGTTTCTGATGCTGGGATTGAGCGTTACCCAATCTACCAGAACTGTATTAGGAGAAAGAAAGTTATAGGGATTGCGGGGTAAACCGCCACGTCCACTGATCACAAATCGGTTTTGGGCGTAACCTGCACTATAGCAGCCTTGTGTTACCTCAGTGTTAACTGGTATTGTTGGCAACTCTAGCAAGCCACTGTTAGGGTCGATGTCGGGCGTGTTAAGTTCTACAGTCCCGTTTACACCAAACTCAGAACTAGCGGTGATATCACTAAAGAGAGTTGGGAACTGGCGGGGTTGAATGCCATAGATACCAAAGGCTTGAATATCTACTCTCCCACCACTGCCTGTGTAAGCATTAGCAGTGATGTCGCTATTTTCGCTTGGGACAGCAACAACGAAGCCCGACGGGGCATAAATATTAATGTTGCCACCATTACCAGTAGTTTCTGCTGTGCCTGCGGTGGTGGAAATTTGAGCGCCACGACGGAGAAGGAGTAAATCAGTTTGTAAGTTGATGTCGCCACCGTTACCTGATGCAGATTCGGCGTTGAGTGTGCCACTGTTGTCTAAGGTAACTTTAGGTGAGTTGACGATAATATCTCCAGCAGCACCCGTCGGACTTTCAGAGAGAACCAACAACCCACTTGTAAAGTTTGAACTCCTACCAGAAATGGTGAAAAAATTAGCAGCATTAACTTTAATTGTGCCTGCATTCCCAACTCCTGAAGTTGACGCAGAAAGTTGAGCGTCATTTTGCAATGAGAAAGAACCAGAATCGATAGTAATGTTACCCCCATTCCCAACTGTCCCCATTTGCACCTCGCTGGCAATCCCGCTGAAACCGTTTTTCCCCCCACTAATATCGACAGCGCCAGTAACATTAATGTTGACATTGCCTGCATTCCCCCGTCCTGCTGGCTGGGTATCAGATGCTTCACTAGTAATGGTTATCAATTGAGCCTTATCAGTAAGTGATAATGTTGCAGCATTGATGTTGATATCGCCTCCATTCCCAATGCCCCCTGCTTCCACCGTACTAAAGATGTCAGCATCATTAGCGAGGTCAACAGCATCACGTGCCTGCACTGTCACATTCCCCGCATTCCCAACTCCTAAAGTTGACGCAGAAAGTTGAGCGCCGTTGCGTAATAAAAAAGAACCAGAATTGATAGTAATGTTACCCCCATTGCCAACTGTTCCCGTTCCTATAATGCTGGAAATCCCACTGCTAAATTCGTTTTTCGTGCCAGTAATATCAACAACGCCAGTAACATTACAGCACTTGCGTCTATTATGAGGTACACTAGATTAAAAGATAAATATTTTTA
>NZ_CAWUDN010000205.1:0-5204 GCF_963920915.1 Nostoc sp. PCC 9305 | reverse complement strand
TATTAGATTCTTCTGATTCCTTGCGTCAAGCCTGATTGAGATGCTCTTACCCTGTGATGTATAGCTTTTTTGGGATCGACAATAATGACTGTTCCTGCCAATCCTGTACAAGATTTCCAAGCCTCTTTCGGGATGATTTCATTTAGTTCTTCATCTGTGATACCTAAATGACCAGATTGCCAAAGCTTGTAGTAAGTACGGTAATAGTTTAATCTAAATAAAGAGGTTAAAGAGGCTGGGATATATTCAAATGGCCCGTGCTTTTCTTCAACATCATTTAAGTAAATAATGATTTTGATCATGCGGCGGTCTTCTGCATCTTTATGCCATAGTTGCGTACCAAACTGATTTTTATTAGGGAAATCTTTGCGGAGATGTACACCATGAAAAATGATTGGCAGACCAATGTAGCTTTCAATGATATTTAAAAGCCTTTTTTCGCTTCCCCAAGTAGCAAATTCAGGTAAATATGTAACTGTGTAAACTTGGGGAATTTTTTCATTTGAATCGTCATGATTGCCAGATTCCATTTGGGACGAATAACCATAAGCTGCCTTGAGCAATTCTGGTGTTGAATCGAATCCCAATTCAGCAAGTGTGGTAATATGAATACCATCACATTTAAGGTCATCAAGAATTTTGCGATCGCTTGCTTCTAATGCAGGCAAATTAGCAGCGTGTTTCAAAAGTGCTAATCTGTAAACGAACTCAGATCCCAGTGAAGATATTTTGCGTTTAATCTTGATCAGCATTGCATGACTACCTTTAGTACACTATCGGCTATTTTCGACTTGCTGCCTTAACTCTGCTCTGGGAAAAGTATCATCCCAGTATTGAGTGCAGAGTTCTGGTTTTTCAGGAGGGTTGGCGGTGTAACAGAAGAATAGTGTCAAGCGTTCTTCTGTGCGGACTGTGCCGTGATGCAAAGTATTTTTCGCATCTACAATTAAGACAGTACCTGCTGGGCCTGGGCAGGATTTCCAAGCTGATTTGGGGATGACTGTTTTCACTTCCTCATCATCGATGCCCCTATAGCCTGACTTCCAAAGTTTGTAGAACAGCCGAATATAATTCCAACTAAATAAGGAAGTTAAAGAGCGGGGAATGTATTCAAAAGGCCCAGTTTTTTCTTCAACATCATTCAAGTAAATAAAGATTTTGATAATGCGACGGTCTTCGGAATCGCCATGCCATAGTAGTGTGCCAAACTGATGTTTGCTAGGGAAATCTTTACGTAAATGCACACCGTGAAAAGCAATAGGCAGACCAATATAATTTTCGATGAGATTGAGAAGTCTTTTCTCCATTCCCCAGGCATAAAATTCTGGTAAACCTGTAACCGTGTAAATTTGTGGTAACTTTTCATCTAGATGGTCGTTGTTGGGATTTTCCATCTGAGACAATTGCTGGTGAGCAGCTTTGAGCATTTCGGAGCTAGAGTTGAAGCCTAAATCTGCCAGTGTTGTGACACAAACACCGTCTTTTTTGAGAGCCTTGAGGATATTGCGATCGCGCCCTTCCAATGCTGGCAGATTTCTGCTATGCTTCCAACGAGCTACATAATATTCAAAGTCAGCAGATAGTGTAGATAATTTGCGTTTAATTAGATTAAACATCTGGTAAACTCTTTCTAGTTTCAATGTCGATTTATCAGTAATTTAGTAACTTATGGCTTATAGTTCCGTATTTCTTGAGCAGGTATTTCACTTGATTCTGCTAAACTAAATTCTTTAGAAATCATCACGTCAAAAGCACATAAACCAACTAAAGCCAAAAATGGGACTACTGTCTGAATGGCAGACATAGGCCATCTTCTTAAAGCACCTAAGAAAACTTTCAAGTTGACTTCTTTACCGTTTTGCAAAAGCATCCGCCGACAAAACTGCTTAGAATATCCACTCTGTTCCAATTTCAAAATTACTTCGGGTATGTGTTTGTATTGCATTAAAAGTGCCGATTTTGGTTCTTTCTGCCAATAACTCACACCCACAACACATTCCAAATAAGTCTCTTTCGTGACAATTACACGACCATTAGAAGCACAATACCCGGCTAAATATGCTAAAGAGATCCAATTATTCTCAGCATCTTGCCAATTTTGTAGAGCGCGTTTCACTAAATCAGTGCGATAGATTGTCGCAGTCAGAAAAATGACTGCACCGACACTTTTTGAGAAACAATGCTCAAATATAGCTTTACCATCACCATCACCATCTTCATTATCTATATCAAACCAGCGATTACCAACAATTGTTGGTGGATGAACTGGTTCACCAGTAATTTGGTTCCGACCGGAAAAGTTGAGAAACAATAATGATAAATCTTCATATCGCTTAAGTTTGCTAATCACATAAGCAATGGCTCTATCTTGAATTGGGTCATCATCACCAATCGTCCAAACATATTTGGTTGTAGTAGAATTTAGGCAATACATAATATTTTTGACAACGCCTAAATTCTGAGGATTTTTATTTGATTTAAATGGGATATTGCTAAGGATTATTTGCCATTTTTTAATCGTATCCTGAGTATTGTCTGTTGAACAATTATCAGAAACTAAAATTTCACAATCATCTTCAAAACCTTTGATAGCTTGAGCTACCCATGCTAACTGTTTATCTAGTAATTCAGCACGATTGTAAGTCGGTATAGCAATGGTAAGTAATTTCTGCATGGTAAAAAATAGTAGTTAATAAATTGATATATGAATGGTTACAGGTTAGTCTCTAGCTGTTTGGGTGGAAAAAGAATTGCCCAAGCTGATATGCTTAACAAACGTAGGTAAGGAATAAATATCTTGATTGTCAATAAAGGCCAACGTTTTAAAGCACCTAATAGGATTTTCAAATCAGTTTTTTGATGGAAATTCTGCCAAATCATTTCCTGACAAAATTTATGAGGATATCCTACCTTTAGTAGTTTTATATAAACTTCAGGTATGTACGCATATCGCATTTTAAAGTTCCATGTTGGATCGAGATCCAAAAGACTAGCACCCATAGTACATTCTAAATAAGTGTCTTTAGTGACGATGACACTCCCATGAGCAGCGCAAAATGCAGTCCAATATGCTTGAGATGCCCAATTATTAGTAGCAGACGGCCATTTTTGGAAAGCGCGTTGCACTAAATTTGTGCGATAAATTGCTGCTGATATAAAAAGTACACCACCAAAGTTTTCATTCAGATAACTTTGAAATGCAGTTTTACCATCAACTTTTAGTTCGTCGTTATCGCTATTCAACCAGCGTTCGACAACAAGTTGACCTGTTTGTTTTTGACGACCAGAGAAGTTTAAAAACATTAGTGCTAAATCTGAATGTTTTTTTAGTGTTGTTAACACATAATCTAGGGTTTTCTCTTGAATTGGATCGTCATCACCAATTGTCCAAATATATTTACTAGTTGGAGCTTTCAAACAACAAGCAATATTACCCATTACCCCGATATTTTCACTATTCCTGTTTGATGTAAATGTGACATTGCTAAGAACGATCTGCCACTTTTTAATAATTTCTTGGGTATTATCTGTAGAACAATTATCAGAAATAAATATCTCACAATCAGACTCAAACCCTTTAATAGATTTGGCTAACCAAGTAAGTTGTTTATCTAAAATCTGGGCACGATTGAATGTAGGAATTGCAATAGTCAGCAATTTATTCATCTTCTGCTTTGTTTATTTAGCTTTTTCTCAAAATGTAGCGATGTAGTCCAGTGGCAATCTCTTTAACTTTCAGATGGCTAACTCGTTTACTAATGCTGAGAGGAAAGCCATAAAATTTAACTCGGTGATTGCAAATAATTTGATGGATGGAATAAGTCCGAATCAACGCTATTTGATTCGGAAGCTTAGATTCTTTTAGGACTTACGCAAGAGCTTTCTGAAACTCTTATTTCTCCGTGTCCTCTGCGCCCTCTGTGGTTCGTTTTTTCATGATTTTGCGTAAGTCCTGTCTTTGTCCGTTGCAGCTAGGCAACTTTAGCTATTTTTTATTCCAGAAGAAATCTTTGTCAATTTGCTCTGTGCGAATTAGATACTCTAGCTGTTTTAAGCGAGTAAATCCTCTAAACAAGAAAGTATCTTCAGCCATGTGTATCTGACTGAATAAATCAAATAGCTGCTGGGCACCAAGTCGGGCATTCCAATCACATTTAAATCCGGGTAGGATTGTGTTGATTTTCTCGAATGATACCCGATAGCTGCGGTTATCTGCGCCGTTGTCACCAAAGGACAATTTACAATCTGGGAAAACATCAGCAATAATTTCTGCGATTTCTTTAACGCGATAGTTATTTGCTGTATCTCCCACGTTGAAGATTTGGTTATGTACAATGTCGCGTGGTGCTTCTAAGGTACAGACTATTGCTTTGCAAATATCCAATGCATGGACTAATGGCCGCCAAGGTGTGCCATCACTAATCATTTTGATTTCTTTGCTAGTCCATGCCAACCCTGCTAAGTTGTTTAAAACAATATCAAAGCGCATTCTGGGAGAAGCACCAAAAGCTGTTGCATTGCGCATAAAGGTGGGAGAGAAGTCATCGTCAGCGAGTGGTCTGACATCTCTTTCTACGAGAGTTTTGCATTCTGCGTAGGCTGTTTGGGGATTAACTGGGGATTCTTCTGTGACATCACCTGCAGTAGCAACACCGTAGACACTGCACGAAGACATATATACGAAGCGACGCACACCCATAGCCTTAGCCAGACTAGCTAGACGAACTGAACCTACGTGATTAATTTCGTAAGTAATATTGGGCGCTAATTGTCCGGCTGGGTCGTTGGAAAGTTCTGCCATGTGAACTATGGCTTCAATACCTTCCAAATCATCAGGGGTGATGTTGCGGATATCTTTGTTGAGGGTTTTGGGTGTGACTCCACTAGGGTTGTACAGCCAACCAACTTTATAGAAGCCGGTATCTAGACCAATAACTTCATGTCCTCGTTCGATTAACAGAGGCGGTAATAACGAACCTAGATAGCCTTCTGTTCCAGTTACTAATATTTTCATTGTGGTTAATTCCTTTGTATTGATGAGTTAAATTTTTCGTTTAGCTGGACGCATAGATGTACGCCCTAAAGTGTGTTGCATCTAGAAGGAAACCGCTATATTTTTCGTTTGTAATAACTTGACCTCTCTCCTTTTAGGAGCTACGGTGTACACACATCTTTGTATAAAACCAAAATCGTTGAAGATCCCC
>NZ_CAWUDN010000204.1:0-5239 GCF_963920915.1 Nostoc sp. PCC 9305 | reverse complement strand
TAATTCCTTTTGATTTGCGTTCTCTCATATCGCTTTTAGTCTAAACTCCAGTTAACTCAATCACGGACTATATCGAATCGTTTCTCACTGGTTGGTGAAAAAAGTCTGGTGCGCGTGAATGTCTAATTCTCTCTAATCAACAACGAAAAATTATTACCCAACTAAAGTTATGTCACAAATCGAAGTAGCCCAAATCATCGACCAGATAAAGCAAGAAATCACTGTTGACTCTAATGGACAAGGTAAAGCTAGTATTCGGGCAACTGCAAGGCTGGCAGATGTACAAGATTCTTCGCTTCGTCGTGCGTTACTAAGTGCGGCACTGGAACCCTCTGCATTAGCCCAAAGCCTTATACAACAAGGATTTAGCCCTGCGGCACTGGAAACCTGGAATGAGGGAATACCTGATATGGGTGTTGCTGCCGTTATTGAATATTACGCTTTTGATGCTGGGCGGTACTGCAAACAGCAAGCCAGACTTGTATGCAAAGCTTTTAACCGGATTGGTGTTCGCGCCTGGATGCAAGACATTATGGGCTGGACAAAACCTGCTACTCAACCACAAGAACAACCCTCCACACCAACCCTGCCCCCAGTTGAACAGCGATTGCATACTCTTGTGTTGGCCATGAAAACTTTAGCTGAGTTAACTGGTGGCAGACTCAACCCGTACACCGAACAGCAATTTAAAGACTATGCCGGCAACCTTTTGGCTGAACATAACAGAAAATTGCTAACCGCCACAGAAGAGAAGTGGTTAGGCGTGGTCAACTTTGCAGAGAACGAACTTGGAAAGAAAGTCTCCCTGAGCGGCACCCACTATCGCGGACACTTGGGCACATGGGTTCGCACGTTTTACCCACATCTGGGCGATCGCCAAGAGACACGATTGGTTAATGGCGTTCAACAGCCCATCTATGTCTACGCTTGCCATGATCCGACTGTTGCGGCTGGGTTGACCAAAGCTATAGAAGAGTTCTTCGCTCACCCCAGTCCTGGTGCAGCGCTAAGGCAGGCGGGGGCTTTCGCTAGCAAGAAAGCTGTAGTTACTGCTTAATGGTCATTGGTCAAGCACAGCGATCGCCAAGTAATCAAGAATTAAGACTTTTACAACAAAGGTAAATTTTACCTTGAGGGGAAAAGATATGGAACTCGGCTACTTCCAGAAAGATGTACTCATTGAAAAACTAGCTAAGAAATTCTACGCGATCCAAGGCTATGTAGTCCCCGAATCATATCGGATGCAATCAGCTACACATCCAGCAGAAAGAGCGTGTGTGGCTATGGCTATTTTCGCAGTCGAAGAATTTGAATTAATAAATGATTCATCATCAGAGTCTGAAGATGATGACGAATATGAAACCGATTGTTTATTCCCTGAAGAACGTTTTTTGCCAGGGGGTTAGTTGAAGCACAAGTAATACACCTTTCTAAATATTTTCTCACAAATTACAAGATGGGTAAACGGATATGAAAGCCATAGTCACAGTAGTCGAGAAAATTTCATCTGAAGCTCACATTAATATTCCTGAAGGTTTAGCAGAATTAGGCATTAGACAGCACGTTGTAGATCATTACAACAGTGGCGAAATGCTTGCCTTACTGAACATTTTCCACGTTGATTTTGAATCTATCAGCGTTCACATTGGGAAAAAAACCAAAATTACTTGGCAGCCCGGAAAACCTTGGAGTTCAAAGCGTCCCTATTACTTTTGCAAACTTGGAAGATTTACTTTGATTTTGTTAACTGATACAGAGCAAAACCTAACTCGTACAGAAGTTTACTTTGGGCATCACAAGCAACTTATTTATACGTCAGAAAAAGAGATATCCAAAGAATTGGCAACAGTCGAACTCCAAAATTTCTTAAGTGGATTGGCTGTTGAACTTCAGACTTTAAGCCATATTGAATTTCCAGAACAAGTTTGAAAATAACAGGAGTTAAACATGAGACTAACAACATTAGAAGGTCAATACCAGTGCATCGTGATTGACCCTCCCTGGTTCTATCGGCTGAGAAATCAGGATAAAACTCACCGAAACCGCATTAACTACAAGCCAATGCACATAGAAGAAATATTGTCATTGCCTGTTCCAGACTTAAGCGATTGCACGGGGTCAGTTCTTTGGCTTTGGTTCACCAACAATCACATGATTGAAGCCGCACACTGCTTGCAAACATGGGGATTTGAACTCAAGACTATTTTGACTTGGGAAAAAGTTACCAAGGATAACACTAAAACACATCTAGGTGTCGGTCATTGGTTGCGGAATTCGACTGAACATTGCGCTTTGGCTGTTCGTGGGAATGTGAAGGCTTTTGCTGGACGGACACTCACAAACCAGTCAAGCATTTTACACTCACCCCGTCGTGAGCATTCACGTAAGCCCGAACAGTTTTTTGAACTTGTAGAAAAGCTGTGTCCTGATATGACCAAGCTGGAGATGTTCGCACGTTCGTCTAGAGTTGGCTGGGATTGTTGGGGTGATCAGGCGGATCTGTTTGATCAGCTTAATGCAGAAATTGATAACGATACTTCATTGAGTGCTTAATTAACGCTAATTTCGGCACTCAAAACTTGCTGAACCTTGAAAATCAAATATCAAACAATTCTAATTTTCTGACGGTGTGTCATCTGCTGTCTGATAAATAGAACGCAATTCATCCACAGTATCTGCTGTTTCTATTGCTGCCAAGATTGATTCCAGCAATCTGAAATCTTCAAGAAGCTCAATTTCAGGCAATAAGTTTTGTCCAGGTGTTCCAAATTTGAGTTTTAATCCCAAAGCTATGCCTTTTAATAAAGATTCTATTCGAGCAATTCTCTCAAAACTAGTAACGTACTGCATACGCAGTTGTGCCTCCAATTGTTCGACTTCTCTTTTAAACTCTAGTTCTAAATCCAATGGTAACGTTAGCATCCAATCAATAAAAGCCAAAAGGTTAACAACAGCCTCGCGTTCAAACCCTTGCTCATACAACCGACGTACTAAATTCAGTTTTGATTGTTTCCTTTGCGACCTATTACTGCGGGTTTGCACTGCTGCCAAATGAGCCATTACCACTGTAGCAAAGGGGTTACGACTGGCTTCTAGCTCCGACAACCTTTGTTTATAGTCTAGCAGCTTGATTACAGGAAACTGAAAATCAACCGTACAACCAAACAAATCGTACCCAAACTGCGATGGCCGCCAGTTGATGTTGTCATCCCCCAGTATCGCGCATGATGCAACAGAGCGATCGTAACGGTCAAAAATTCGATAGTTGTAGACAAACATCCGTTTAGGAAAATCGGTTTCCTCTTGACTTTGGATTTCTATATGAATCAACAGCCAAGATTCTTCGCCCCCAATGCGATAGATTTTCACCAATTTATCAATTAGCCGTTTTCCTAATTCAGCATCACGAACTACTTGTTGTAACTCTTGATCTAGAAACGAAATCAAGCTCCGTTCTTGGCGTTTCCCTTGGCGCACTTCTTGCAGAGACAACATTTACCAAACTTGCGATCGCCGTTTGGTGGAGTTAATCGCCAAGGAGAGAGCCGAGTGGGACAAGGTTAATTGGCAGCAAAAAGTCCCCACTGTGATCAAATCAATCAGCAATTTGGAGGTGAGTAAAGCTGGTTTAGAAGAACTGTTGGTTTATTGGTCAAAAGTTCTTGAATTATCTACGCCACAAACTGAACAATCAAAAGCCAATGACCAACCCATCGGTTACTACTCAAATCGTTCTCTTGATTGGCATAAAGCCACATTCAGTGAACTTCTAGACCGCATGGATGAAGTTGGCAAGGACAAAGCGATCGCTTCTTTCAGCACTCGCTATGACCGAGAAGACGTAGGTGCAACGCTCAAATGGTTGGATTGGTTAAAGCTGACACATCCCTCCATGTATGCCTACTTACACCCACAAGCTGCATGAGGACAATTCGCAATTCGCAATTCGCAATTTGCAGTTTTTCAACTAACCCTTCTCCTTCGGAGACGCTATGGCGAATGACTACGCTCAGGACAAGCTTAATACGAGACACACAGTTTGCCATTAAGTAAACCAACAGAAAAAATCAAACGATGTCAAGAAGATTTTATCAACCTAAAACCCTCTTCCCCTCTGCTTTATCTCGGCTACAGATACTTCCAGCATTTAATTCGCATTTTAATTGCGAATTGCGAATTGCGAATTGCGAATTGTTATGAGGATTTATGACACAAGACAAAACAAACTTCACATCGCAACAAGACCGCTTACCCCCACAAAGCATTGAGGCTGAAGAAGTAATACTTGGTGGCATTATGCTCGACCCAAGTGCCATGAGCCGAATCAGCGATCGCTTGGTGATAGATGCTTTTTACATCAATGCCCACAAAGACATTTATCAAGCAGCCCTACGACTGTACAGCCAAGGATTACCAACGGATTTGCTTTGCATTACCAACTGGTTGTCTGATAATGGTTTATTGTTCCGTATCGGTGGACGCAATAAACTGGCCAGTCTGGTTGACCGTACTGTGTCAGCTGTGAACATCGATGTTTTAGCTGACTTGGTAATGGAAAAATACCAAAGGCGGCAGTTAATCCTTGCTGGCACTGAGATTGTTCAACTCGGCTATGCCACCGAAACTGATTTACCTGTAATTCTTGACGAAGCCGAACAAAAAGTCTACAGCATTAAGTCTGATCATTCTGCCTCTGACTTGGTTCATATTTCTCATGCCTTAGCCGACACTTTTACCGAAATTGAAGCGCGTCATGCTGGTACAGGCTCACCAGCAGCAAGCAGTGGATTTTATGACCTGGACAGTATACTTGGCGGTGGTTTTCGCAAAGGACGGTTGTATGTACTGGCTGCTCGTCCTTCTGTTGGTAAATCTGCTTTGGCTGGTAATCTCGCTCTCAATGTTGCCAAAACTGGGAAGATGCCGATCTGCGTTTTCAGCTTGGAAATGTCTACTGATGAGTACGTACAGCGATTCTTGAGCAGCGAATCTGGCATTGAAAATAACTTCTTGGAAACTGGGAATGTCTCTGACAGCCAGTGGCAACCCTTGAGCGTGGCGATCGCGGAATTAAGTGAACAGCAGATTTTCATCAACGACGAATCTTGCCCTTCTCTTAATGAAATCCGTAGCCAAGTCCGCCGAATTTCATCCCATTACGGTGGTGTTGGGCTTGTGATCATTCTGACTTTTCCCGTTAAGTCTCGAAAAGCTTGCTGGCAAAGGATTTAAGAAATAG
>NZ_CAWUDN010000203.1:0-5359 GCF_963920915.1 Nostoc sp. PCC 9305 | reverse complement strand
CAATACGATTATTCCTTTGGGAAAAAAGCTAACAGCATCAAGGATGGCGATCGTTGCTTTTAATGTCTTTGGCGTACCAGGAAAGTGGGACATAAAAATATTCCTAATTTTTTTGTGTTTTCTGGTACTAATTTGGGGAATTGCATAGATTAATGTAAACAATAAGATTGGCGATCGCAGTCTAAATAGGAGTACAATACGCTGCATATCTACTAAGCTTTGTCAAGTTGCTTTGGCTCTAAAATTAGTAGTCATAAAGGTTCCTGTGCCGGAATATTGGAGAGTAGTGTCTGGTTCTGGTGGTATTGGTGGTATTGTTGGTTGGGTAGCTGGAACCATTACCTGAAATTTTGCTTTGAATGTATTACCTTTGAGCAATACTGCTTTTCCCTTAGATTTAACTTTTTTGGATTTTTGATTAGCGGCTAAGGATTGAATAGAAAGTATTCCCATACCTGGGATGACAAAGGGCGGACTTGTGTAAGGACAACCAGGAACAATGACTTTTTTCTCGTCGCCATCGATACAAATAGTCTTTTTGTTAACTGTAGCTCTTCCAGTACCAGTTAAGAACCCAGGACGTACTACAACTATTGCTTTGCTAAAGATGGGGTTGAATATGGCTTGATCGCCTGTGATGAGAATAAAGTCTAACATGGGTTTTTGGTGAGAAAATAAAAGTCTTTGTAGAATCTGTTACGCACTTTATAGAACTACTGCGATCGCCCTATTCCTCTGGCGTGACTCTCAATCAGTGCTATGATTAGCATAAATTTCTAACTTTATGAATGCACGTAATCAGCAAAGTTAAATTGCGGTAATTCTAGTTTCAACACGCTGATTATAAAGATGCTCTTAATAATTAGTACAAGTTTGGATCTATTGCAAACTGGTCTAATTTAGTGGATGTTCAGAAAAGATATCCGAAGGCAGAAGCAGTTGGTAACTTTACAGTCTTTAACATCAAAGGTAATAACTATCGTTTGATTGTAGACATTAGATACTCCAGCCAGACAGTTTTTATTAAATACGTTCTTACCCATCCTGAATACGATAAAGAAAGGTGGAAAGATGACCCCTACTTCTAGTCAACAAACCTACACTGAGTTACTGATCCAGTATCAGCCTAAGCCGATTAAAACAGAACAGGAGTATAACAGAGCCTTAACAGTAGTAGAGGGGATGATGTCTGGTGAGTTGACAGAGGCTGAAACTGCGCTTTTTGAATTGTTAGTTCTTCTGATTGAAAATTATGAGTCATGTCATTATCCTATGGGTGAATCAAAACCTGTGGCTACTTTGGAATCCCTGATGCATGAATTTGATGTGGAGCTAACTTCTTTAGTCGGGGTTTTTGGCTCTGTTGATATTGTTAGGGAAGTAGTTAATGGTGAACGGAAAATTAGTCAATCTGAAGCTGAGTCTCTGGCCAAGTTTTTTAATGAGCATTATTCTGGACTTTCCCTCACATCTGTTGACTTTTAAACTTTTAAGAATGTCGTTACTAGATTGGGCGATCGCTTTGAGGTGAGGTTGAACCAGCAAATAATGGCGCGATCGCACATTCATCAACTTTCATATATGAGCGATCGCTTTGAGGTCAGGTTAAACCAGCAAACAATGGGGCGATCGCACGCTCATCAACCTTCATACATGGGCGATCGCTTTGAGGTCAGGTTGAACTAGCAAATAATGGCGCGATCGCACGTTCATCAACCTTTATACATGAGCGATCGCTTGACTTTTAAGACTGTCGCTTCAAGATTAGTGATCGCACTGTTGATAAAACAGTCGCACTTCATAAGTTGACAGAAGCACTCTTCAGTGTCCGATTTTCGTTATGAGACTCCGAATCGGTTCTCCGTCGCTGCTGGTCGTTCATCACCCGATACAACAATATGACCAGTTGCTCTAAGCGCTTCGACTGCCGCTTGCGATGCATCAAGAACTTGGTGGTGCGTATAACCTTGTCTTCTTGGAGAATACAAACCACGGCAAATAATTGTCAGCTTGAATTGGTACTGGTTTTGATGATTGTCGGTCAAACCTTGCGTGACAAGTCGGATGAGTTCTTCTGTGCATCCGACAACTGGCTTATCAGAGGTGATAGGAAGAAAACCGCCTCCAGGAGCCGGACGTTGAATTGTAGTGCAGGGACTCTTCGTAAGATTTAAGATAATATGATTGCGATGCCCACCAGGTTGAAACATTCCTAAATTATTAGCGATGATTCTAAGTGAGACATCTTCAGCATGTTCCTTACCGTAAGTTGTTGATTGATTGGATTTTGCGTGTCCAAGGTCAAGAAATTCTCCACCTCCTGTTTCATACATTATAGAAGTCAATGTTAACTGTCCCGATTTCTGCCACTGTTCTTGCGTCATATTTGTGCTTTGGTCGAAACCATATGTATATGGCATCGTTTGCACGATAGGGATGCGCTGTATAGGCTTAATATCTGCATTACATAAGTGAATAGCTATATCTTTTTGATTAAAAGAATTTTTTTCTTGCAGAACTTTGCTACCCATTACATCCGCTTCTTTCTCTAATTCGGCATCATTATTTATAGCTTCTCCTTTCATCTGCATTGTCGGCTTTACCCGCCCCTGCTTTTGCTGCACCACATGCCATGCTTCATGGGGCAAGTGCTTTTCCTGCCCCTGTCCCACATAGATATCTGTACCCTGTGTGTACGCCAATGCCAGCAACTGGGCTGGTTTGGAGGAATTGTAGTGGACTTTTACATCATTCATCGATATGCCGGAGAGGTTTTTAATACCGACTTTTAGATTATCTGGCAATCCTGTTTTGTTTTCCTGATCCAAGCCAAATCCACCAATGTTCTCACCGAGTACCTCCGATTTTTCCTTTATTAACTCATCTCGATTAAATAAAGTCGCAAACTGGAGCGCCTCTTGCTTTGTTTCGTACTTTTCTTCTCCAAGAAAGAGCATCCGCTGTGCTACAATTCCAGATTTTGACTTATACTTTTTTTCCCATTTCTCTCCTTTTATCCCTACATCTTCACCTTTCCATATTTTCTCTACAGAATCATAGTCAATAGTGGTGTTCCAGAAGCCTTCCCTGCCTTGATTATGAGCATGTAATAGTTCTGCATCTAGCATATGATTGAGGATTTGATTAAGGAGATCGTTTTTTTGATCTGCTGTTATCTCACCTTTTTTTAATTGTTCGATTTTAGTATCAATGTTGTGATAAATATCAGAGATTTGTTCCATTTGACCTTCAGAGGTATAATTGGGATCGAAATCTGATTTAGCTGTAGAGTTACGATTTGGATCATCAGTGCGCTTTGCACCCTTTGGGCCCAATACAAGATTAGACCGCAGGCTAAGCAAAGCATACTGCCTACTAGTATCGCTTAATCCAGAATAACCTCCTACTCCAGATTGACGCTTAAATATATCACTAAAGAAATCTTTTTCGTATGGCGATAGATATTGATACAGATAATTTAGCTTATCCCGTGATAAAATATGATGTACAGTATCGGTCAAGCCCTTTTTTTTAAGTGCTTCATATTTGCCCAAGTTTTTTAATTCTTCACGCTCAGACAGAGTGAGATACTCAGCTAGTTCTTGATTATCAGAATATTCATCTATATCTGATATATTTCGTTGCCTTGCTTCCAAAATTGCCTTACCTCTAAGAGAGTTTGTTCGTTCTAAGTTTATTTCTTGTTTAAGAGAATCTGATTGCCATCGCTGTATTACCTTCTCACCCCTCTTATTTTGATGGAGTAAATCCGCTTCCTGTTTGTATTTATCTCCCAATGGCTCTATCATCCGCTTCGCCATAATCTGCTGTGGTTTCGTTGTGCTAATTGGCACTCCGCTAAAGTCTCTAAATAAAGTTGAATTACCCAATGGCAGTGCTTCTTTATATTCTGTTGATTGCACTCCTGCCTCTGAAACTGCCTCTGAAACAGAACGAAAGGTAGCACGCTGTAAAATTCCACTCTCTTGCGGTTTCTCACTTTTTTGCTGCTGATTAGTTTGGGCAATTCTTTTACTAGTCATGGTTTCATTCCTCGATATATTTCTTGTGCTATTTGTTGCCCCATTTGGGTAGAGTTAGTTCCAGGCTTTAGCTGAATTGCACCACCAGGCACTACCCCACCTGAGAGCAAGTTGTCTGGTAAACCTTTATTAGCCAGCAACTTCGCCAATTCACTCTCTACCTCTGCTTGCAACAACCGCGCTTGACTGGGAGAAATCGGCATCCCCTCTAAAATCAGCTTTTCAATATCAATATTGATATTCATACCCTTACCCCCGTAGATACTAAAACTCGAAAATCCGCTTCATTCACTGGTCGATCCAACTTGCGAAACTCAGCCCGCGCTGCCGCTAACAGCAACTGCATCGTTACAGGCGTACCAGCGCCAGCAGCTAGAAATGCTGCATTTAAAGCAATATTGTGGATACTGCCCCCCGTCATATTCAAACGTGCCAAGCGGTTAAAATCTAAATCCTGTGTTGGTATCTCTGGTGGAAACACTTTTTGCCACATCACCTGACGTTCAGCCACACCCGGAAAAGGAAAATTAACAATAAACCGCAAGCGACGCATAAAGGCATGATCTAACGAACTCTTGAGATTCGTTGCTAGAATAGCCAAACCGCGATAAGCCTCCAATCGCTGCAACAGGTAATTCACCTCAATATTGGCGTAGCGGTCATGGCTATCCTTCACCTCAGAACGTCTGCCAAATAAAGCATCTGCTTCATCAAAAAACAGAATCGCCCCGCCATCTTCCGCCGCATCAAACAAACGCCGCAGATTTTTCTCCGTTTCTCCAATATATTTGTTGACCACAGATGAAAGGTCAATGCGATAAAGATTTAGCTGTAAATCATTGGCTATCACCTCTGCCGCCATTGTCTTCCCTGTGCCGCTTTCTCCCGCAAATAAGGTACTGATCCCCATACCCCGATTCATGCGGTTGTGAAAACCCCATTCTTGATAAACTAGGCTGCGCTGCCGGATTTGGTCAGCAATTTGATGCAGCAAGTTTGTCTCTTCTGCTGGTAGGACAATATTATCCCAAGTTGCTTTCGGGTCGAGGCGTTGAGCTAAAGTATCTAACTGCGGACGAGTACTAGCAAGACAAGCCGACCAAAGCTTACCACGCAAGGTTTTTCTCCAAGCCGATTCGTTGAACCTCTCCCCCAACCCCTCTCCTTGTAGGAGAGGGGAGTCCTCTTCCTCCCCCCTTCCCTTGTAGGGAAGGGGGGCTGGGGGGGTTAGGTCTTCTTCCTGCGACGGCATTTCCCCCACCACCTGCTGGGCAATCTGCTCAATCTTGACTAAATTCAGGTTAAACTGAGTCGCC
>NZ_CAWUDN010000202.1:0-5359 GCF_963920915.1 Nostoc sp. PCC 9305 | reverse complement strand
ACCACCTCAGTACCCCATTTTTGACTGTAGCGTTTCCTATCCTGTGAACGGTTACAAAAAAATTAAACAGGTAAATCACTAGCACTCTGGATGTTTTGTAAAATCAAATCAGGGCTATTACGTTTAATCAAGCCAGTTAGGACTTTACCAGGGCCAATTTCCATTACTCGCTCGATACCGTTAACTGGTAATTGCAGACAACTTTCTCGCCATCTTACAGAACCAGTCATTTGTTTATTCAAGCGTTGCTTTAAAATCTCGGCATCAATAGATGGAATTGGTTCTACATTAGACAGCACTGGTACAATAGCTGGCTGAAATTCCACAGATTCTAGAATGTCTTGGAATTCCGCAGCTGCTGGCGCTATTAAATGTGAATGAAATGCTCCAGAAACTTTTAGGGGAACCGCACGCTTTGCTTTAACTTGAGTCATCACCGCTTGTACAGCCTCAGTCGTGCCTGAAATTACCACCTGAGCCGAACTATTATCATTTGCTATCACCACATCAGACGTTAGAGAAATGACTTTTTCTAGCTGTTCGCGGTCAAAGTTCATCAAAGCCGCCATCATCCCACTGACGGAACTATCCATGAGTTCTGCACGACGCTTCACCAGATATAAACCAGCCGACCACTCAAAGACACCCGCTACATAAAGAGCAGTATATTCTCCCAAACTGTGGCCAGCAACTAAATCTGGCTGATGTCCTCGTTCTCGAAGCAGGTCAGCAAGAATGCTTTCAACCACATAAAGACTTGGCTGAGTATATAGCGTCTGTGATAACTTCTCTTCTTGAGTTTGACAAATTTCAGTTACAGACCAGCCCAAAATATCCTCAGCTTTGGCAAGCTTGTCTTTAGCGGACGGTATATCTAGTAAATCCATTCCCATTCCCAGCGTTTGGGAACCTTGTCCGGGAAACACCCATGCAGTTTTTGTCATTTGTCAATAGTCAGTGGTCATTGGTCATTAGTCATTGGTCATTTGTCATTCACAAAGAACAAATGACTAATGACAAAATATTTATTTTCCCCATTGAAAGATTGCCGCGCCCCAGGTAAGACCGGCACCAAAGCCGGATGTCGCAACGATGTCATTTGGTTTAATTTTACCTTGTCGTACCGCTTCATCTAAAGCTAACGGGATGGAAGCAGCTGAGGTATTGCCGTACTGGGCGAGATTACTTATAACTTTATGTTCTGGGATGTTTAGCCGTTGGGCAACGGCATCGATAATCCGCTGATTGGCTTGATGCAATATCAGCCAATCTATTTGATCGACGCTGATATTGGCTTGAAACAAGGCTTTATCAATGATTTCTGGCACTTTTTGCACGGCAAAACGATAGACTTCTTTGCCGTTCATCGTAATCGGTTGGTAAGTGCCTTTGGTGATATTTATATCAGTCAGCAATTCTTGTGAAGTACCTGCATAAGCAAGGTTGAGATAATGATTTTGAGTACCATCACTTTTAAGGGCAAATCCTAGTAAGCGATCGCTTTTGGCAGCTTGTAACACCACTGCTCCAGCACCGTCACCAAACAATACACAAGTCCGGCGATCTTCCCAATCTACCCAGCGAGAGAGGATATCTGCCCCGATCAACAATACATTTCTGTAAACACCAGTTCTAAGGTATTGAGCTGCTGTAACCAAACCAAACACAAAGCCGGAGCAGGCAGCGGTTAAGTCAAAAGCTACTGCGTTGGTAGCTCCCAATTTAGCTTGTACTTGACAAGCACTACCAAACAAATCATCAGGGGTGGAAGTCGCTAGCAGAATCAAGTCTAGGTCTTCTGGTTTAATTCCCGCAGCTGCGATCGCCTGACTGCTGGCGGCAGTAGCGAGTACACTCAAGGACTCAGATGGCAGAGCTAATCGTCGTTGACGAATTCCCGTTCTTGTGGCAATCCACTCATCTGATGTTTCAACTAGTTCACTCAATGTATCGTTGTGTAGGGAAGTTGCTGGTACTGCCGAGCCGCTTCCGGTGATTGCTACGCCTAAGTTTTGCACTCTTAATCTCCCAAGCTATCAGCTTTTTGTCCTTTGTCCTTTGTCCTTTGTCAGTTGTCCTTTGTCAGTTGTCAGTTGTCCTTTACAAATGACCAATGACTAATACTTCGACTTACCTCGGCTCCGCTCGGCACGAGTCGCTCAGTACAAGTGACCAATGACCAATGACTAACCGCTCTCGCGCTCTAGGATATATTGGGACTGAATTCGTTGTATCACCTGGTTGTCAACAGCTTCTTTTGCCATGCGAATTGCATTAAAAATTGAAGGTGCTTGGGAGCTACCGTGACCGATAAAACAGACTCCTGCCACGCCTAAGAGCAAAGCACCACCATGTTCTGCGTGATCCATTCGCTGCTTAATCCGCTTCAGGTTTGGTTTTAAGAGTGCTGAACCGATTTGACCGTGCAACCCTTGGGGTAATTCTTCCCGCAAAATTTGCAGAATCACTTCTCCGACGGCTTCGGCAAATTTTAACAATACATTACCTACAAAGCCATCGCAGACAATCACATCAAAGCGACCAGAAAGCACATCACGCCCTTCAGCATTGCCAATAAAATTAATTTGGGAATTTTCGCGTAGCAGTTGGTGGGCGCGGACTGCTGCATCATTGCCTTTCGAGTCTTCTTCACCGATATTCAACAAACCCACTTTCGGTTCAGCTGTACCCAAGACATACTTACTGTAAGCCGATCCCATAACGCCAAACTGCTCTAAAAACTTGGGGCGGCAATCTACATTTGCGCCGACATCAAGTACTAGCACTGGCTTACCAGCAATAATCGTGGGGAAAACTGTCCCGATCGCTGGGCGATCGATTCCTGGCAATCGTCCTAAGCGGAGCAAAGCCGATGCCATAGCTGCCCCAGAGTGGCCGGCAGAAAATACGGCATCTGCCTTTTCCTGCTTGACTAAATCCATCGCCACATTAATAGAAGCCTTGCGTTTGCGTCTAACTGCATTTAAAGGCTCCTCATCCATTGCGATCGCCTCCTCCGCAGTTACGATCTCCACCTGCCCTAAACTTGTTTTTGATGGCAAGGCAGCTTCTATTTGTTGGGGATCGCCAACCAACAATATATCTACACCCAATTCTTCTCTTGCCCGCAATGCGCCAGCAACGATTTCACCGGGTGCATGATCCCCTCCCATTGCGTCAATTGCGATCCGTACGCGAGTCGATCCCATTGCTCACAGCTTCTAGAAACCTTACAAATTTTACCAGATGGCAAAGCCCGAAAAAGCTTAACTTTCTGACAGCCAAATTAATTCTGTTACTATTGCAACAATTTTTGCTGGCAAGCTCAAGATAGCACGAATTGTTGGGTATTGGGCATTGGGTATGGGGCATTGACATTAGGGGAAAGGTGACAGGTGATAGGGAATAATCTGTACCCTGTAACCTGTACCCTATTCCCTTCTTCACTCCCTATTCCCCACTTCCCAGTACCCAATCAACTAGCGTCCGAACGCCGTAACCAGTTGCCCCTGCGCTGTTGTAACCATTTTCTTTATCTGTCCATACTGGGCCGGCAATATCTATGTGCGCCCAAGGGGTTTGTTTGACGAATTGCTTGAGGAAAAGGGCAGCAGTAATTGCACCACCTGGACGCGGCCCTGTATTTTTCATGTCCGCTATACCAGATTTTAGCCCTTCAAAATATTTTTCTTCCATTGGCATCCGCCAAATCTTTTCTCCTGAAGTTTCCGCAGCTTTTTCGATTTGGGAAGCGACAGCTTCATCGGGAGTATATAAACCAGCAATATCCTCACCCAAGGCAATGACGTTGGCACCAGTCAGGGTGGCTAAATCAACGATCGCATCTAATCCCAATTTGTCGGCATACACCAAGGCATCTGCGAGGGTCAAACGTCCTTCTGCGTCGGTGTTGTTGACTTCAATTGTTTTGCCATTTGATGCTGTGAGAACGTCTCCAGGGTGCATGGCATGGCCGCTAATCATGTTTTCGGTCGCTGCTGAGATAAAGTGAACTTCCGAATCTGGCTTAATTTGAGCAATTGCTTTGGCTGCGCCCAAGGTAGCAGCTGCACCGCCCATATCAATTTTCATGGTTTCGATGCCGCTACCAGCACCTTTAATATTGAGTCCGCCGGAGTCGAAGGTTAAACCTTTACCAATAATTGCTAATTTCTTTTTGGGTGTACCTTCTGGCTTGTAAGTTAGGTGAATAAATTTCGGTGGCAAATCGGAAGCTTGGGCTACTCCCAAAAATGCACCCATGCCTAACTTTTCACAGTCTTCTCGCTCCAGAATTTCTAGTTGCAAACCGTATTCCTTGGCGATCGCTTGAGCAGTTTCCGCTAAAGTAATTGGTGTGACTGCGTTGGCTGGCGCTGCGACTAATTGCCGTGCCAAATTTACCCCGGATACAATTTGATTGGCGCGGGTGATGGCGGCTTCTTGTCCACCGAAACCCAGTAAATCTACACTTTCTATTTGTGAACCTTTATCTTCTGGTTCGGATTTAAAGCGAATATCTTGGTAAAGTGCTAATTCCACACCTTCTGCGATCGCTTGGGCGCTGGCTGCTGGATCGTTATTCCACAATGGAAAACTAAAACCCAAAATTTTGCTTTTCTGCTTTTTTCCTACCCTAGCTACAGCCGCAGCAGCACGGCGCAGAGTATCTAATTTTAGTGCATCTGGTTTGCCTAGACCTACTAAAATCAATTTCCGCACTGGGCTACCAGCATTTACACGGGTGAAAATAGTGCTATTGGCTTTACCTTTAAATTCTTCTTCAGTAATCAGTTCTTTTAAGACTCCAGAAAACTTTTGATCTAAAGTTGCTAGTTCTCCGGTTAACTCTACTGCATCTTCAAATAATCCAATTGCCAAACTATCGCCTGCCCACTCTAGTAAAGGCTTATCACTAGGTTGAATTGTCATTTTGGGATTTTGTGTAAATATTCCTTCTTGTACCAGTATTGCTCAAAATTCTGGTTTCATGGTGAGGGGAGTGGGTATTGGGCATGGGTAAGCAAGGGTCAGTAGCTATAATTTAGCCAATTAGTATAAATAGCACTAATTAATGAGTCTTTGATACTCGTCAATCCACCTCAGAACTCCGTTAACGAGTCTTTGATCCTCGTCAATCCACCTTAGAACTCCGTTAACGAGTCTTTGATCCTCGTCAATCTACCTCAGAACTCCGTTAACGAGTCTTTGATCCTCGTTAATCCACCTCAGAACTCCGTTAACGAGTCTTTGATCCTCGTTAATCCACCTCAGAACTCCGTTAACGAGTCTTTGATCCTCGTTAATCCACCTCAGAACTCCGTTAACGAGTCTTTGATCCTCGTTAATCCACCTCAGA
>NZ_CAWUDN010000201.1:0-5447 GCF_963920915.1 Nostoc sp. PCC 9305 | reverse complement strand
CGCTCTGGTTAAATTTTCGTTACATACTTATAAATTTTCCCGCCGACTTACTTACAGCAGCTTTTGGGCTATCCTCAACTTGGCCGATCGCGATCGCAGCTTATTGAGAATTTCTTTTTAGCGCTAACTTTAATAAATGTAGGACTTACGCAAAAACCCTCTCAAACTCTCATTCCTCCGTGAACTCTGCGCCCTCTGTGGTTCGTTTTCCGTTACCCGTGCGTAAGTCCTAAAATGTTAAGGAGTTCAGATTATTCCTACACCAGAACAAAAAACACAGTGCTACATATTGTGCTGCTGGTTTACTAAGCTTTATTTGCCTATTAATATCGTTCGTATGGATGAACGGACAAAAAATCTATTTTTCTTGGCAGGTGAGGAAAATATTATAGAGATATACCCTAACGGTAGATGGAGATACATAGGATGAGCAAGCCTAATTTTCATGCAATGAGTCAGAAAGAGTTACATGATTACGTTCTTGCTCATCGGGAAGATCGGGAAGCCTTCTACGCTTATGTGGATAAGCTGCATATCGAAGGTAATTGGATTGAAATGCCACCGTTAGAGTCAGAACAAGATTTAGAAAATTATCCTCAGTTCATTGAGCGTATTCGCAGCAGTTCTGAACCACGAGATGGAGCAGTTTAAGGCTTACAGCAGCTTTTCTGCTATCCTCAACTTGGCCGATCGCGATCGCGGATTCTGACTAATTTCCTCTTCTTGTGCAATAATCGGCTTTTTTGTCAAGACTTTTAATAAAGGTGAATTTCTTAAACCATGCTTCACTGGGCGGTCTTCTAAACTGTGGAAACTGATAATCGCAATTCTGCCGCCAGGGACAAGGGCATTTGGTGCTTTATCCAAAAAAGTTTCTAGAGATTTTAACTCATCGTTGACGACAATTCGCAGAGCTTGAAAAACACGGGTAGCCGGGTGAATTCTTCCATAACGGTATTTGGGAGGAACTGAAGAAGCGATCGCTTCAGCCAATTCTGTAGTCGTGTGCAACGGACGGCGTTCTACAATGCGTCTCGCAATGCGCCGCGATAATCTCTCTTCACCGTATTTAAAGAAAATATCAGCTAATTCTGCTTTATCCCAATTATTAATTACATCGGCAGCAGTTAGCGATCGCCCCCGATCCATTCGCATATCCAAATTCGCAGCTTGGCGGAAGCTGAAACCCCTTTCTGCTTTATCTAAATGGTAAGAACTTACCCCCAAATCGGCTAAAATACCGTCGAAAGTGTTAGGGGGGAACTCGTAGTCAGCAAAATTGCTATAAATAAACTGTACGCGATCGCCAAACTCAGCTAATTCTTTCCTCGCTGCTGCTAAAGCATCCTCATCTTGGTCAATTGCCGTTACCCGCACATCCGCCGCCGCTTCTAAGATTAGGCGACTATGACCACCACCGCCTACAGTCGTATCAAGATAGTGACCTCCTGGAGATACCGCTAGACCTGCGATCGTTTCTTGCGGTAACACTGGTAGATGAGAAAATATCGGTTCTTCAATAGCTAGCTGACGATTCATGAGACTTAGGGCAAAAAACCACAGATGAACTTTTATTATGTATTCTTTTGTTTGTGTCTTTGTGGTTCCTAGCTAAAAAATAGTTTTAAACCACTAAGACACAAAAGAAAATATCATAAACTCAACATTCAGCGTCAGCTTTGAATGTTGAGCTTTAAGCATCTGTAGTGCTATTTTTTACCTTTTTTTTGGTAAATCATCGAATTTGATATCCGTTTTAATTTTTTCTCCATACTTAAATTACTATTTAAAATAAAAATGAATACATTATCGGGCAATTCATTTTCCTTTAATAAGCTCTGAACAATTTTAGAGTTATCGGTTTCATAAATACGACTACCTTCCCAAAAACTAAATCCACGCTTCACAGCTAGAACATAAAGTGGTTTGTCAGGAAAATATTGCAGATTCTTTTTAACTAAATAAGCAGTTATTATCTGCGGGTGATGAGATAACTGCTGACGAAGCTTATTTACCTCTATCTCAGAGATATTATGAGGGTCAAATTTATCATTTCTTTTCAAACTAGAGCGCTCTTTCTGTCCTTTTAAAATTAATTTATGATAATTTTCTGCACGTTCTTGATAAGACTTAGCCTCATGGTTTTTACCTTGGTTTTTAAGAAAATAGCAAATTATCTGACAACCTCCTATGACTATACTTGAGTCTTGCTCTATTGCCTTCTCAATGTATTCTATTCCAGTCGCGTCTTGTTTTTTTAATAATATTTGACCTAGTAAATAATTAGCTGATGCATGATAAGCATCACGATGAATAATTTCTTGTAATAGAGGTATAACAGCTTCTTCACCCTCAAGTTCCAATGTCAAAAATGCTCGCTGACTAGCTTCTTCTAAAGTTAGCTGTTGTTTTTGCGATTTGTGATTTAAATCTTTTAATGTAGCTATCGATTTTTGAAACTCAGCATATTTTTGTCGCCAAGGTGTTGCTATCTTTTCTCGCCAATTTTGACTAAAATAATCAATAAAATTTTCTAATTTATCTCCTAAAAATTCTTGGGCAGCACTAATTTCAATTGGTGCAAAGATAGCTAATTCCTGCTGAGTATCGGCGATATATCTCAAGGCTTTTAATCTATCTGTCAGGCAAGGGTGAGTATCAGCATTGTTGGTTTTTTCCGATAAAGCTTCACTTAAATAAGTACTTGTGATTTCCTGATGAAGTCTCTGGCTTAAAGCCTGCTTCATATCCATATAAGTCATTTTAGGTGGTTCAATCTCTGTCTGTATTTGTTTATAAATACTAGACCAAAAATATCTTTCTAAAAATCTAGATTTGACCTCCAAACTTATCAAAGCTTTAGCAGTATTTTGTTCTCCCGTTAAATCAACAGCACATCTATCTGCTTCATATTCATCCATTCGTGCCAATACAAAAGAATAGGCATTAAAAAATGGAATGTACCATATCAAAAACAGTTGAAAAATTAACAATGATAGATCGTGTCCACTTTGTTGGAGTCCCTTAAGAATGCGATACCAAGTTTCGCGTTGGCGATAAATCCAACCACTAAAGTGGCTGTGATTTCCTGATAAATGTCCCAGTTCATGGGCTAAGACGGCACGAAATTGTTCGGGTGGCAGTGCTAACATCAGTGGTAAACCCACAATTAAGTAATTTTGCTGCCATCCCAGCAAACCTAAGCGTGGTATTTGGACAACTGCTGCATTAAAATCGTTGGTCAGTAGAATGTGGTGAAACCGTGGAGCTTTTAGCTTCGATGAGATTTCGTTAATTAAACAGTAGAGATTGGGTACATCTTTGGATTGTAATGGTAAACCTGTTGGTGAGGGAAAAGAAACCCAAAGCGATCGCACTAATACGAATGCTAACGTCACGCAAAACAGAAGACCTGTCAAAGATAACTTAGAAATTGACTGAGCATTAAGTATCCCAAAGATAATACCTACCAGCAGAGTCAATGTTACAGCTAGAACCAAAAATATATATGCGTAGCCCAAGGTAGCCAAAAAAGCAACGTGCAATTTATAAAGATGCGGTTGTTTGTTAGCAAAAACTTCTAACTTCTGAATTAGCCGATCAAAACGCTCTTGATTGAAAGCCATAAATATGTATCAGCCTCATAAAACTGTAATATAGCTGACACAATATCTCTATAGCTTACGTAGAAACCCAGAAGTCAATAGTTATCATTGAGAAAACGCATCTTCTTTCACCCCGTCCTCCCAGCACCATGAGATAAAAAAATTCGATGCCTTAATTAAGTGCATATCGAGCTTCCATATAATAGTTGAAGAAGTGCAACAAAATTAAACATCAAATCAAATCTCTCTTCCCACAACCCGTACTTTGGCTTGACAAACAAGATAAATTGGGTCTAGTTGGCATCTGCGCGGTTGAATTCAATATTTTCACGAACGGAGAACACGAAATCTATGACCAGACTAGAAACCCGCACTGAACCAATGGTGCTAAACATGGGGCCACACCACCCCTCGATGCACGGGGTTCTGCGGCTAATCATGACTCTGGATGGCGAGGATGTTGTTGACTGTGAACCGGTCATCGGCTATTTGCACCGAGGAATGGAAAAAATTGCTGAGAACCGCACTAATGTAATGTACGTCCCTTACGTTAGTCGCTGGGACTACGCTGCGGGAATGTTCAACGAAGCCGTCACTGTTAACGCCCCAGAAAAGCTTGCAGGTATCGCTGTCCCCAAACGTGCTAGCTACATCCGCGTCATCATGCTGGAGTTGAACCGCATTGCTAACCATTTGCTGTGGTTTGGCCCCTTCCTCGCTGACGTAGGCGCACAAACTCCCTTCTTCTACCAATTCCGGGAACGGGAGATGATTTATGATTTGTGGGAAGCTGCCACAGGTTATCGGATGGTGAATAATAACTACTTCCGTGTTGGTGGAGTAGCAGCCGATTTACCTTACGGTTGGGTAGATAAGTGTCTGGAATTCTGCGACTACTTATTACCTAAAGTTGATGAGTACGAACGCTTAGTAACCGATAACCCCATCTTCCGGCGACGTGTTGAGGGTATTGGGACTATCACCCGTGAAGAAGCAATTAACTGGGGACTTTCTGGCCCAATGTTACGCGCATCTGGCGTGCAATGGGATTTGCGGAAAGTTGATCATTATGAATGCTACGACGATTTCGACTGGGATGTGCAGTGGGAAACCGCCGGTGATTGCTTTGCCCGTTACGTAGTGCGGATGCGGGAAATGCGCGAATCTGTGAAGATTATTCGCCAAGCAATTAAAGGACTTCCTGGCGGCCCTTACGAAAATCTGGAAGCGAAGCGTTTAGCCGCAGGTAAAAAATCCGAGTGGGACGCATTTGATTATCAATTCATCGGCAAAAAAGTTTCCCCGACTTTCAAGATGCCCAAGGGTGAAATCTACGCCCGTGTAGAAAGTGGCAAAGGTGAATTGGGAATTTATTTGGTTGGCGATGATAATGTCTTCCCTGCACGTTGGAAGATTCGCGCCGCAGATTTCAACAATCTCCAAATTGTTCCACATTTACTGCGCGGGATGAAGGTTGCAGATATTGTGGTGATTCTCGGCAGTGTTGACGTAATTATGGGGTCTGTGGATAGGTAGAGTAAATATCTATCTCAGTAATTTTTAGAGCAGTTGTATTACAATGCAACTGCTCTATTTTTTTTTGATTCTTCAGTAGACTTCTTGCAAAAGTCGGGGTAAAGGGGAAGGGGAAAAGGGGAAAAAAACTCAAAATCCTTTCCCTTTAACCTTTTCCCTTTTCCCTAAGAGTGCAAAAATATATTTTTGCAAGAGGTCTAGTACTTAACTGTGTCACTAATCGCTCAAACGCGCTTACCAAACGAATATACATTAGACCTCTTGCATAAATCAAAAATAAGAAAGAACCCCACCCCGCCAAAGCTA
>NZ_CAWUDN010000200.1:0-5738 GCF_963920915.1 Nostoc sp. PCC 9305 | reverse complement strand
TTAGGGGGATCTTCAACGATTTTGGTTTTATACAAAGATGTGTGTACACCGTAGCCGCTTGCGGGGAGGGGTGTAATGATTGTGGTTAGCATAACTAATTATGCGGACATGATATAAGACAATACGGTTCAGTTAAGGCTAAAACTCTTTATTAAAGTCAATTTTTTTAACGAACCGCAGAGGCACAGAGGGAACAGAGAGAGGAAAAAAATGCTTAACTGAACCGTATTGTGATATAAGAGGGTTTTAGCGATAACGTATTTGCTCTAGCTGGGTTGACAAAAAGTGCATCATAACACCCGCTAGAAGATTCAACTTTTTCTACAAGCTTGCTTCATCAAGATACGCTTGTTTTTATACACCTCTAAAGTTCCAGACTGCGGGTTATCTAACGTGCCATCCCACACCCAATATTCATAAATTCCATTCCGAAACTTATACACTCGAACCCCTTCTGTCGCTTGGCTAGTTCCTTTACCCAAACTTAAATTACCGTTGGGATTGGTCGCGCGATAGAGCAGTTCCCCGTTCGTATAATTCTGCCAAATATTGATGTTATAACCACCCTGGCATTTTGTACTCAGGATGATGCCAGCAGTAGAATCAGCAGAAGCTCTTAAGGAAAAATTAGCTAATATACTGATTGGCAAAGCAAGGAGTAACGCGGATCTGTTCAGTAGTGTTTTCATTATTTTCAAGAGTGTTGTGAAATTAATACTTGTTTAGCATTCCAGCAAGCCTTTATTTCACATCCTGACGACGACTTTGCTCTTGAAAGTAGTCGCGCCAGCTTTCGGGTAAGGCTTCAAGTTGAGCAGCTTGGTGAAGTAACTCTGGATTGTTCTGCTCACGAGTATAAAGCTGAGTGATATTAGCAACAGTAATATTGTTGTCATCCCGGCTCACCAACTCTAAAGTGTCTCCGGCTCCAACTTCGCCTTCTTGCAAAACACGAAAGTAAAATCCGGTGCGGCGACTTGCGAGAAATCGTTTCACCATATCAGGTCGTCCAAACCGAATCCCCAGTTTGTAACAGGGTAGGCGAGGTTGCGTCACCATCAGTTTTACAGTGCCGATACGAAAGCGATCGCCAATATTCACGTCTTCTTCTCTGAGTCCAGCGATCGTTAAATTTTCACCAAAGATGCCTAGCGGGAAGTCTGTGTCAGGCAATTCATTTCGCCAATAATTGTAATGCTCGAATGGGTATACATAAACTGCTTTATCTACTCCGCCATGAACGGTGAGATCGGCTTGTCCATCACCGTCTAAATTGAGTACGCGCACCATGACGCGATCGCTAACTGGTTCTTTAAAAATTCCAGTGCTAACTGTTTTCCCTTTCCAGGTTACTTCACGTGGTAGTCCAACGTTTACAGAAATAAGTTTCATGAGAATTTTAAATTGGGTCAATAATCAAGTATTTCAATAGTGGTATTTGCGTTCGCGTAGCGTCTCCTAATGCCTCCGGCACGCTTGCGCGAACGGAGAATCGCTTTCCTGAAGGTCGTGGAGGCTTAGATAGTAGTCAGCCTGTGAAGCAGAAAGTCTCATTTGTAAATCTTAGATGCTCCCTGGTGTTGTCATTGCTCAGGAGGCGGAGGAATAATTTCAATGCCGTACTTAGATGAAATGGTGAGGATTTTATCGAAGTCTTCAGAACTCAATGGTGGAGCAGATGTAATTTGACCATTTACCGCCTTTCCAACTTCGGCAATAAATTTCTCAAATCCAGCAGGTGTCACCCAAACTAACAGTTTGGCTGGTACAGAGGTCGTATTGGTAAATCGATGAAGTTGACCTTTGGGCGAATAGAGGAAGGTTCCAGGTGTTGCAACCAGGGTGCGATCGCCAAGCTGGAATTCAATCTCTCCGTCTTGAACATAGAATGATTCATTTTCTCGACTGTGCCGATGGGGAGGCGTACCGCCACCAGGTGCAACGATTAACTCACAAAGTGCATAGGCTTCTCCTGTCTCTTCACCAATTGCTTTAAAGGTATAGAGGTCTTGACCAAGGTAGTAAGAACGACCTCGATCCGGTTCAACAAAAAGTCCGTTTTGATTAATTGTCATTGCAATTACTCTCCTTTTTGAGTTGAGTTTCGTGCCTAAATTCCGTCTACACAAACTCTACATTGAATTTCGTTTATCTAATTACTTTTGGAAATAGTCGCGCTAACTTTTAAATAAGCGGATATTTGTGAATCATACAGCTTTCTGAAATGAGGCGATCGCGTTTGTGCATTCTCCAGGTATGAATACTGCACCCAAACAAGCAGAAAATGTGGATGTGTGCCATGAAGATGTCGGATATTGTGTAATTCATCGGCAACAGTAAAACTACTGACTGCTAATTAGTTCCTTGATTTTCAGCTAAGTAATTACACATTGCATATTTTAGGAGGATGTGAAAACGATGATTATCGTCATGAAATCCGGTTGTCCTCGACAAGAAATTGAATTACTATTCACAGAACTTTCGCGCTGGAAGATTGTCCCAGAAATCTCTGTAGGTAAACACAAAGTAGCAATTGGTTTGGTTGGCGATACAGCAGAAATCGATGTGCAGCAAGTGCAAAATTTAAGCCCTTTTATTGAGCAAGTACTGCGGGTAAAGAAGCCATTCAAACGAGCTAGTTTAGAATTTCGTTATGGTGAACCCAGCGATGTAAAGGTGTCTACACCCTCCGAAACTATTACCTTTGGTCAAAACCATCCTGTAGTCGTAATTGCAGGCCCCTGTTCTGTCGAAAGCGAAGAGATGATTGTAGAAACTGCGTTGCGAGTCAAAGCCGCAGGTGCAAAGTTTCTCAGAGGAGGTGCTTACAAACCACGAACTTCACCCTATGCTTTCCAGGGACATGGAGAAAGTGCTTTAGACTGGTTAGCAACAGCTAGATCGGTTTCTGGCTTGGGTATTATTACTGAGGTGATGGATGGGGCAGAATTAGAAATAGTGGCATCAATCGCAGACATCCTGCAAGTTGGTGCCCGCAATATGCAAAACTTTTCCCTTTTGAAAAAAGTCGGTGCAACAGGTAAACCTGTGTTACTCAAACGTGGTTTATCAGCCACTATTGAAGATTGGTTGATGTCAGCTGAGTATATTTTGGCAGCAGGAAATCCCAATGTGATTTTATGCGAACGGGGAATTAGGACTTTTGACAGAGAGTATACACGCAATACTTTAGATATATCTGCAATTCCTGTTTTGCGTAGTTTGACTCACCTGCCAATTGCTGTCGATCCCAGTCACGGTACTGGGAAATCGGAATTGGTGACACCAATGGCAATGGCTGCTTTAGCAGCTGGTTGTGATTCGCTAATGGTCGAGGTTCACCCTAATCCTCAAAAAGCCCTTTCAGATGGGCCTCAGTCGCTCAATTTTGCCAGCTTTGAAGAATTTATGAGAGAAATGGCTCCCTTGGGCAAATTTTTTGGTCGCTGGCAAGAACAGAAATATACAAAAAGTATCGAAACTAATTCTCTACTCCCCTTAACAAATTGGAAGATTGGGGTTCTTTAATAATTGTCAACTCATGGGTCAAGGTTAAAAACTTTAGTCATAAACTCTCAAAAACATGGATACACTTCGCTTAAATAAAAACACTGCCAACAAAACTGTCTTTCCTTTTGTATATAGTTCTGATGAGGCTGTAATTGTAGGCGATCGCAATCTCACTGTTGAAGAAGTAACTAGTGTAGCGCGTTATGGCAAACAAGTACGTTTAACTGACGATCTAGAAAAATTGGCTGATATCCAAGCATCCTGCGATTTTATTCGCCATGCAGTTGAATCTGGCGAACCTATTTATGGGGTGACAACTGGTTTTGGTGGTATGGCAAATGTGGTGATTTCTCCTGAATCTGCGGCTTTACTACAAAATAATTTGATGTGGTATCACAAAGTAGGTGCAGGAAAAAAATTACCTTTGGCTGATGTTCGGGCTGCAATGCTTCTACGTGCAAACTCCCACATTAGTGGTGCATCGGGGATTCGTTTGGAAATCATCAAGCGGATGCTGATATTCCTCAATGCTGGTGTTACACCTCATGTCTGCGAATATGGTTCAATTGGTGCTAGTGGTGATTTAACACCTTTAGCATATATTACCGGAGCATTGATTGGTTTAAATTCTAGCTACACCGTTGACTTTAACGGTGAAGAAATGAATGCATTAACAGCACTGAAAAAACTCGGTTTAGAACCATTACAACTACTTCCGAAAGAAGGGTTGGCGATGATGAATGGCACATCAGTGATGACAGGTATTGCCGCCAATTGCGTCTACGACACCAAGAATCTTTTAGCATTAGCAATGGGCGCTCACGCCTTAGCTATTCAAGGTTTAAATGGGACTAATCAATCATTTCACCCATTTATCCATCAGTTGAAACCACATTCAGGACAAAAATGGGCTGCTAACCAAATGCTCAACCTGTTGGAAGGTTCACAGTTAATTCGAGAAGAGTTAAATGGTTCTCATAACTATCGCGGTGAAGATCCGATTCAAGACCGTTATTCACTGCGTTGTTTACCTCAATATATGGGGCCCATTGTCGATGGAATTGAGCAAATTCAAAAACAAATTGAAGTAGAAATTAACTCTGTAACTGACAACCCACTTATCGATGTAGAAAACCAAGCAACTTATCATGGTGGCAATTTCTTAGGGCAATATATTGGTGTAGGAATGGATCAATTACGTTACTACATTGGGTTGTTAGCTAAACATCTGGATGTTCAAATAGCCTACTTGGTAGCACCAGAATTTAACAATGGACTTTCTCCATCTTTAGTTGGTAATAAAGAGCGGAGTGTAAACATGGGTTTGAAAGGATTACAAATTACTGGCAACTCAATTATGCCTCTGTTAACCTTCTATGGAAATTCCATAGCCGATCGCTTTCCTACCCACGCAGAACAATATAACCAAAATATCAATAGTCAAGGTTTTGCTTCGGCAAATTTAGCGCGTCAATCAGTAGAAATCTTTCAACAATATATAGCGATCGCCTTAATGTTTGGCGTGCAAGCAGTTGATTTACGCACATATAAAACTGTTGGACATTATGATGCCCGCGTCACCCTATCGCCTGCAACCAGAAATTTATATCTAGCAATCCGCGATCTAGTCGGACAACCGCCTTCTCCCGACAGACCTTACATCTGGAACGACCACGAACAAGCCCTAGACGAACACATTGCCAAAATTGCCAGTGATATCGCCAATGGTGGACAGATTGTGCAAGCAGTTAAGGATCTTTTGTTGACTTTGCACTCTTAATACCAATGATGGACGCGCTAAACCATATTTAAGTACAAGAAATAAGAAAGAAGTTAAAAAAGTTTAGCGCAGCCTCATAAAGAAATAGTATAAGTTTCAATTTAGCCATACTTGTACCAATTCGTAATTCAGTAAATCAAATTTATTTAGGGTTTTAAGATTTGCATCTATAGGGGCACAAAATCTTGCATCTTTGCTTTTAAAGAATTGGTATTAATTTAAAAGCAATGGTCTATGTCATTAAATTTGAGGGATAAGATAACGAACCGCAAAGGCGCGAAGTACACGTTCGCGCAGCGTCTCGTAGAGAAGGAAGAAGGAAAGAACAGAGTTTGAAATTTGATTCACCTATCAGAATTAATGCGATAGACCACTAGATGCAATCTCAATCTCTAATTAGGGGTTGCTGAAAAATAAAGAAAAGGTGACAGTATCTAAATTATTAGAC
>NZ_CAWUDN010000199.1:0-5808 GCF_963920915.1 Nostoc sp. PCC 9305 | reverse complement strand
CAATACGATTATTCCTTTGGGAAAAAAGCTAACAGCATCAAGGATGGCGATCGTTCCTTTTAATAAGCGTGGCGCACCAGGAAAGTGGGACATAAAATTATTCCTAAATCATTTGTGGTTTTTGGTACTAATTATTGAGAACGCGTAGCTCAAGGCAAATTTTTAAATTAGCGATCGCATAGTCAATAAGAGTACAAAAAATTGTGTCTCTACAAATTTTTATCAAGTACCTTTTGTTGTCATATTTGTAGTAGTAAAGTATCCCGTACCAGGATAGAAAGGAATGGGGTCTGGTATTGCTGGTGTTACTGGTGTTGGCGGTATTTGAGCTGGCACGATAACTTGAAATCTCGCTATGAAGGTAGTACCTTTGAGTAATACTGCTTTTCGGGTAGATTTAACTTTTCTAGCTTTTTGATTGATGGCTAAGGATTGAATGGAAAGTGTTCCTGTACCAGGGGTGATATTTGGCGGACTTATGTAAGAACAACCAGGTACAATAACTTTTTTCTCGTCACCAACAATGCAAATTTTATTTTTGTTAACTGTTGGTATACCAGTACCTTTTAAGATGCCAGGACGTACTACAACTATTGCTTTGGCAAAGATGGGGTTGAATATGGCTTGATCGCCAGTAATGAGAATAAAGTCTAACATCAGTTTTTTGGTAAGAGAATAAAAGATTAGTTCGAGTTTGCTATGGGAGCGATCGCACGTTCATCAACTTTCATATATGAGCGATCGCTTTGAAGTCAGGTTGAACTAGCAAATAATGGCGCGCTCGCACGTTCATCAATATTTCTACATGGGCGATCGCATTTTGAGTCAGAATGGAGAGAGCGATCGCACTAAAAAGATGGTTCACGATTGCTGGCAATATCGTCATAAAATACAGATTTTGCTTCTTCAAATGAAACACCGTGCTTTTTTTGATTGATTTGATTTTTTCGGTTATCCCACTCAAAAAATAATTGACTCATGTTTACATTTTAAAACCCAAAATATGATTAATTGAGCTTTTCAAGGAACCCATTCAATATCAGCCTATACAAGGTGCGTTACACTTCGTTAACGCACCCTACAACAACGGCGATCGCGCTTTTTGTTACAGAGTAAAAAACGCACCCTACAAGATCAGGCGATCGCACTCTAACGCTCTAGGAAAAAAGAGAATTGAAAAAGACTTACGGATTGCTTCCATTGCTCTGGTTCAAAATGCAACAATAGTTACACGCAATTACAAAGACTTTTCGCAAATTCCCAACCTGAAGATCGAAAATTGGGAAGAGTAGAATGGAATGCCCATCCTTGGTTGATCGTCGGGGTAAAACTGGGGACGTTGGATACTGCTTATGGTTGTTGTTCTTTTATAAGGTGGTTATTGGTTTTCGCCGGAGGGGTTAGAGATTGCCGTGAAGACGGTGGGGAGGTTTGTCGAAGGTGCTTCTCGGCTTTATGAGCAAGGTACGGATTTTGTCCGCATTGGGGAATATGTGAGACTTTGGTGGCGGTGGGTGAGGAGTGGGGTGGACACTCTCTGGCTAGATGGTGTTTGCATCGTATCGCTTTTAGGTCTGGTTATTCCCTTCTTATTAGAAGGTTTTGGGAATCAGAGAATAGTACAACCGCACATACACCCGTCATTACCATTAACTCCACCACAGCGTAAATGACCGTAACATATTACCCGTCCTCCCCTGATACACGACTACCCTCGCATGATTAATGAACCCTTGTTCTGGTGCTTGCTGCAACCCAATAATTTCCACCCGGTACCTCCTTCCTTGTCGTTGAAAAGTATCGAACACTCCTGGGCCTAGCTTCCAGACATCCTGCCCATGATAGTACACTCGATAATCCCGACCCGAACTTATCGTCCCTGAGTCATGGAGCCCGTCCTTTAACGTTTCCATTGATTGAGCCGTCTTCACTTCCACGTTTATCCTTCCGGTTGATTGTGTCGAGGCATTGCCATAGCCTGGTTGGTACTGTAATATATCGATTCCCGCACCCCTTCCCGGACCATACACCGAGGTCCCTCCCTGCTGTCCTTGCCACACCTTCCACGAGTGAGTTTCATATGCCTCCCCCGCCAGGGTCCCAAATGCCTTTCTTGATTTTTCTCCGACACGATTGTTGAGTGTTTTTAATGTGGTATTGTTCTGGTTCCAGCCATGGGTCCTCATCGCTATGTTAATCTCGTTGTCATACCGTCTCACCTCACGAGCCGCCAACTCCCAGGCGTCACGCGCTCCATCATAGTTTCTTATAAAATCATGCGATATAAAACACTGTATCGGTCCTCGTGCCATCGTCCCCCCCTTCTTACACCTCCCTATCCCCTCGACTCCCAACCAGCCCGTCTTCAACTTTGACGAGATTTCCTCCGCCTCTTTCTCTAACTCCACATCGTCGTTTATCTCCACTCCCTTCGTAACAATTGTCGGTTTTACCCTTCCCTGCTTTTGCTGTACCACATGCCATGCTTCATGCGGCAGATGTTTTTCCTGCCCCGGTGCCACATGGATTTCCGTGCCCTGTGTGTATGCCAACGCCTGCAACTGGGAGGGCTTGGAGGAATTATACCGAACTTTTACATCATCCATAGATATGCCAGAAAGATTTTCGATACCCGATTTCAGGTGATCTGGCAATCCCGTTTTATTTTCTTTGTGGACTCTTGATGCTTCTGACACATCCTCTGGCTGTACAGTCTGATACTCACTTTGCCGCTCCGATTCAAATCCATTAACTCGCTGTATTACTGCACTTACCATTTGCTTGCCCATTCTCTGCTGTGGTTTCGTTGGGTTAATAGGCACTCGGCTAAAGTCTTTGGAAAAAACCGAATTACGTAAAAGTTGTGCACTGAAATCATCTCTCGATTGCACCCCTGCGTCCGCAACCGAATGCACTGTGGCACGCTGTAAAATCCCACTCTCCTGGGGTTTGTCACTTTTTGGTTGCTGATTAGTTTGTGCAATTCTTTTATTAGTCATGGTTTTATTCCTCGATATATTCCATGTGGAATATGATGTCTCATACCAAATCCGGATCTAATACCCTCTTTATTATTTAGTCCGCGTAGGCGGTGAGTAAGCGCGCTGCGGGAGGGAAACCCTCCACAAGCGACTGGTGAACCCGAAGGGACTTTGCTTATGTAGCCGCGACTTCCAGTCGCCAGGGTAAAAAGAGGATTATAAAAGCAATACCTTAGCCAATTTGCGAGGGTGAGTTAATGTATTAACTCACTTCTCTCGAAGGCTTGGCAAAAACCATAAGTCCTAAAAATTCCTTCCAGGTTTCCTACAAAGTTTTTTAACATATTGCCTGTAGTATAAAGGGTTTGAGCGCCCAAGGTGCCTTGTAAGCTAAACGCTCATGTATAGGTCATTTTGCCATTTTTGTCAAAATTTTTGTAGACTCTTATTTTGGCAAAGGTATTGTAAAAGCGGATTTAGTATCATTTGGGTGGGATTAGTTCCGGGCTTTAGTTGAATGGCAGGTAAGAAAATGGAGGTTGGGTTTCGGTACGAAACCCGACTCGCAGGCGGGCTGCATCATTCCCAATCTAAGAGGATGTTTGAAAAGTCCAAGATAAGTATAATTTGTCATTCTGAGCGAAATTAAATGGAGCGAAGAATCCCAATTTTTCGTTGAGGTTCAGATGCTTCACTCCGCTACGCTATGTTCAGCATGACAAAAACTATACTTTTCAAACATCCTTTAAGGCTGGAGAATGACCTGTTAATACATCCCAAGTTTCAATTTCATAAGAATTCCATTCGTTTATAGCGTTTTCTATTCTAGCGGAATTTATACCTGTCGTATTACGTAGCCGATTTGAAACCTCTGTGTCAATACTATTATGCCATAAATAATATGTAGCCTCTCTTACACTGCCTTCATTGAATAACCCTTGGTTGTAACCTTCAACAGCAGTCTGAAACCACTGATTGCTAATCCCGTATTTTTTTGAATTTATATCTATTCCATCGTGTAAATCCTCAACACCATATCTATCGTTATCCCTAATAGTATTTAGATTTTTTCGTATCATTTCAATCCGACTTTTTTTAAGTTCTTTGGGTAAATTAAGTAGAGTTTTAGGAATGTCATTAAAAAGATGATCCCACTTACATTGAACTACCTGTTTAAGCTCATTATTGCTCTTTAACTGAGTGTTTTTATACCTTTCAAAATTGTTCTGAGCTTTTTTTATTAGATGTTTTACGGGTTGGTGTACTGCCTTCACGCCTATTAAATCGGCTTCTCTCTCCAAGCCCTCATCATGATTTATCGCCACCTCCTTAGCCTGCAACGTCGGCTTCACCCGCCCCTGCTTTTGCTGAATTTCTGGACTCTGCATCTGCTTCCTTATTTCTTTATAATGAATGTGCTGTGGTTTAGTCGTGCTAATAGGTACTTGACTAAAGTTTTTAGAAAAAGCCGAATTACTATATGTCAGTGTTTCATTCTTGTCTGTGGATTGCACCGTTGCGTCCGTAACCAAACGAACGGCAGCACGCTGTAAAATACTACTCCCTTGAAGTTTCTCACTTTCTTCCTGCCGATCAGTTTGTGCAATTCTTTTACTAATCATGGTTTCATCCCTCGATATACTGTTTGTGCAATTTGTTGCGCAATTTGGCTAGTATTAGTTCCAGGCTTTAGTTGAATAGCACTATTCGGCACATGAGACACCACCCCACCGGAAGCCCAGTTGTCTGGTATACCTTCTGTTCTAAGCAATCGCGCCAATTCAGCCTTCACCAACCCTTGCAATAACTGCCCCTGACTGGGAGAAATATATATTCCCTCTAAAACCAGGTTTTCTATATCAATATTGATATTCATCCCCTTACCCCCATAGCTACCGAAACCCGAAAATCCACATCATTCACAGGTCTGTCCAACTTGCGAAACTCAGCCCGCGCCGCCGCCAACACCAACTCCATCGTCACCACATCACCTGCCCCAGCCGCCAAAAACGCTGCATTCAAAGCAATATTATGAATACTCCCCCCCGTCAGATTCAGCCGTGCCAAACGGTTAAAATCCAAACCCTCCCTTGGCATCTCTTGGGGAAACACGTTCTGCCACATCACCTGACGTTCAGCCACACCCGGAAAAGGGAAATTTACAATAAACCGCAAGCGGCGCATAAAGGCATGGTCTAACGAACTCTTGAGGTTCGTTGCTAGAATTGCCAAACCGCGATAAGCTTCCAATCGCTGCAACAGGTAATTCACCTCAATATTGGCGTGGCGATCATGGCTATCCTTCACCTCAGAACGTTTGCCAAACAATGCATCTGCTTCATCAAAAAACAGAATTGCCCCGCCATCTTCCGCCGCATCAAACAAACGCCGCAGATTTTTCTCTGTTTCTCCAATATATTTGTTAACCACAGATGAAAGGTCAATCCGGTAAAGATTTAGCTGCAAATCATTGGCTATTACCTCCGCCGCCATCGTCTTCCCTGTACCGCTTTCTCCGGCAAATAAGACGCTAATCCCCATGCCCCGATTCATGCGGTTCTGAAAACCCCACTGTTGATAAACTAAACTGCGCTGCCGAATTTGGTCAGCAATTTGGTACAGCAAGTTTGTCTCCTCTGCTGCTAGGACAATATTATCCCAAGTCGCTTTCGGGTCGAGGCGTTGCGCTAAAGTATCCAACTGCGGACGAGTGCTAGCAAGACAAGCTGACCATAAACAATTTTGGATTTCAGAATTGGGTGTTTCGGCTAACACCTGCTGGGCAATCTGCTCAATCTTGACTAAATTCAGGTTAAACTGAGTCGCC
>NZ_CAWUDN010000198.1:0-6064 GCF_963920915.1 Nostoc sp. PCC 9305 | reverse complement strand
CCTTTATTGATGTCGATGCTGGCGACATTCTCACTTATACTGCGACTCTCGAAAACGGCGACCCACTCCCCAGTTGGTTGAGTTTTAATGCTGCGACCAAAACCTTCAGTGGCACTCCTTTAAATGCAAACGTGGGCAGCCTGAACATTAAAGTCACCGCTACAGATACTGCTCTTGCTCAAGTCAGTGATGTTTTTGTACTCACCGTTAACAACACCAACGATTCGCCAGAGGTGGTGAATGAAATTGCTAACCAACAAGCAACAGAAGACACGGGTTTCAATTTCACTATCCCAGACAACACCTTTAAGGATGTCGATACTGGCGACACTCTCACCTACACTGCCACTCTCGAAAATGGTGATTCTCTACCGAGTTGGTTAAGCTTCAATGCTACGACCAAAACCTTCAGTGGCACTCCCTTGAATGCAAACGTGGGTAGCTTAAATATTAAAGTTATCGCCACAGATACTGCTCTTGCTCAAGCGAATGATGTTTTTGTACTCACTGTTAACAACGTCAACGATCCGCCAGAGGTATTTCAGGCGATCGCAGATAAACAAGCAACAGAAGACACGGTTTTCAATTTCACTTTCTCAGACAACACCTTTATTGATGTCGATGCTGGCGATAGCCTCACCTACACTGCTACTCTCGAAAACGGCGATCTTCTACCCAGTTGGTTAAGTTTTAATGCTGCGACCAAAACCTTTAATGGCACTCCCTTAAATGCGGATGTGAGTAACTTCAACATTAAAGTTACTGCTAGGGATATTTTTGGGGTTGAAGTCAGTGATGATTTTGCACTCACTGTTAAGAACGTTAACGATGCACCAGAGGTAGCTGAGGCGATCGCTAATCGAAAGGTAGTCATCAATACGCAGTTTAATTTCACTATCCCAGAAAATACTTTCATTGATATCGATGCTGGCGATAGCCTCACCTACGCTGCTACTCTCGAAAACGGCGATCCACTGCCCAGTTGGCTAACTTTTAATTCTGCTACCCGGAATTTTAGTGGTACTCCGACGATGGAGAATTTGGGTAATCAGAATATCAAAGTCACTGTCAAGGATATTTCTGGGGATGAAGTCAGTGATGTGTTTGTATTGACAGTTGCTAAGTTCAATAGCGCACCAATTGTAGATCGGGCGATCGCTGACCAAAAAGCTACAGCAAAAACTACCTTCAACTTCACCATTCCTGAAAACACTTTTAGCGATGTGGATCTTGAAGATACCCTGACCTACACTGCTACCTTAGATAATGGCGATCCACTACCCAGTTGGTTAAGCTTCAATGCTAATGAGCTTACCTTCAGCGGCACTCCTACGAATGATAATGTGGGTAGCTTGAATATTAAAGTCACCGCCACAGATCCGGCTCTGGCTGAAATTAGTGATGTATTTGCACTCACAATTGCTAAAGCCAACAATCCACCAATTGTAGAGCAGGCGATCGCTGACCAAAAAGTTACGGCAGAAACTACCTTTAACTTCACCATCCCTGAAAACACTTTTAGCGATGTAGATATTGAAGATACTCTGACCTACACTGCTACCTTAGACAACGGCGACCCACTACCCAATTGGTTAATCTTCGAGCCTAATAAGCGTACTTTCAACGGCGTTCCTACGAATAATAATTTGGGTAGCTTGAACATCAAAGTTATCGTCAAAGATTCGGTTGGGGCTGAAGTCAGTGATGTGTTTGCACTCACCGTTGCTCAAGGGATTACTACTGAGACTGAATCAATCAGCCTACTCACAAGAATTACAGGTGATATCTTTACGATCAAAAATCAAGTTAACGGTGAAAAAGCCAAACTCTCAGTCAAGATTAAAAGCAATACCTCTTCAGAGGTCAATGAACTGGGTCTATTTGTCGTTGACGATGCAGAAGGTAGGATTAACGGCGTAGCTCCTGGTGCTGCAAACTACACCGAACTAGCTCTCCAACGGGCAACTGTGCTTCTTTCATCTCTTGCCAAACTACCCAATGGTTTTAATCCCACTGACCTAAGCAGGCTACTGGAGTTCAACTCTGAGAGCAATCTAAGATTTTATTTAATCCGTAGCAGCACTACTCAGGCGGTGCTATCTGGACAAACCCCGTTTTCTCAGGTGCTTTTTTCCTCGGATACGAATGTGGACGATAAAGGGTTCTCTCTCAACTTCCAGAATTTGGTTTTCAAGATTGAAGCAACAGAGCAAGATCCACCTCTAGGTACTGGTCTTCAAGGAAAATATGAACCCGAACTAATTGATTTACGGGATGTGAAACAATTGGTGAAAGCCGAATTTGTGGTTCATAGAGAAGCAGCTTTTAACAACTTTGTCGGCTTTTATCAGATCGCTGATGAGAATGGTGGCATCGATACCAATGGCGATGGTACAGCAGATGTGCTGGTTGGACAGGCGGGTTATACTCAAGCTGCTATTAGTAACCGTGTCGCTGGTATTGATTTGAGTGTGGCTAACGAAGGTACAGCAAGTTTTACAGGCACTTTTCAACCTGGTGCTATTTTCGTACCATTTATCATCGTTAATGCTGGGACTGATGCAATTCTTGATAGCAATCCCAATAACGATCCGGTGGTTTACTTCTCCTTCTTGGGCGCTAACACTGACAAAGCAGATCATATTCGTCTGTTAGGGAATAACGCTTTTGGCTTTGAGGATTTGGCAAATGGCGGCGATCGAGATTACAACGATTTGATTGTCCGAGTTAATTTGAGTATCGCCTAGTCTGAAGTGACTCGTATAGATGTAATATGGCCTGTAAGCTTTATTGAGCAATAAGTACAGGCTTTTTTTCTGAAAAAGTCAAATATGAGTCATAAAGAGCGATCGCATCACCGATGTTTTAGTGACAGAAGATGCGATTACAGCAAAGTATTACAGTGATTCAAACAAATATGTGAGAGTATATTTATTCACTTACCCGGAGACATAATTATGGTTTTTGCTGGCAAACGACCAAATAATTTAGGTATTAGCAACGGTAAATTAGCATCCTGCCCTAATTCCCCTAACTGCGTTTCTAGTCAGAGTACAGATGCATCTCACAAAATTGCACCACTGACTTTTACATCTACTCCAGAAGAAGCAATTACTAATCTTAAACAGATTATTGAGTCTTTACCAAGAACCAAAATCATTACCGAAAGTAAAGATTATTTATATGCAGAATTTAAAAGTGCTTTACTGGGATTTGTGGATGATGTAGAATTCTATCTAGACCGGAGTGCCAATGTTATCCACGTGCGTTCAGCTTCACGTTTAGGTCAAAGTGATTTGGGTGTTAATCGTAAACGAATAGAGACGATTAGAGCCAATTTCAAGTAATTTGTAATTGAACTAACTAGGAAGATAAAGGAGTAGTTGGGCAAAATTAATTACACAATGTGATTACGAGTAAGACATTAGCAAAATATTGGATTGCTTCACTTAATTTGCAATGGTTGTAAATATTTTTGTCCATCTACTTGTGTGGATTCAGACCCTAGTAAAATCTGGAATGACGATTGTGAAATGTGGTGTGATATTTCACCGAAAATTATGAATTACGAATTAGTTAAACTCTGCGATCGCAATATTTGTGAAACTTAATTTATTTAAAAACTTTGACTCCCGACCCCGACTGATAGTTGCTATCGGACTCGCTGTATTAGTTTTAGTAATCCTGCCGCATTCTCTGCATTTACCTACTCGTATTCTCTGCGCTTGGAACTCCGGTATTGACTTTTTCTTAGCTATAACTTGGTGGAAAATGATCGAGGCTAACCCAGAAAAAATTCGCCGTTATGCTGAGAGTGAATATGAAGGACATTTGGCTATATTTATGCTGGTGATTGCTGCGGCGTGTGCCAGTGTTTTAGCTATTGGGTTTTTATTAACTGATAAAAAAGGGTTGTCAACAATTCTGCTTACCCTACATGTCATACTTTCAATTATGACCATTGTCGGTTCCTGGTTACTAGTGCATACAATGTTTGCAGTGCAATATGCACACAGCTATTACAAATATATTAATCGTAATCATAGTCAAGAAATCACCGGAGGTTTAGATTTTCCTCATAACGACTATCCAGACTACTGGGAATTTTTATATTATTCATTTGTAGTCGGCATGACTAGTCAAGTTTCAGATGTGCAGACAACATCACCCGATATGAGACGCTTGACTCTGTTACATGGCATCTTATCTTTCTTTTTCAATACCACCATTTTAGCTATGAGTATTAATATCATTGCATCCCTGATTTAAAAATATATAGACAAGATATGCTGATTCAAAACGGTGAAATAGCTATTCGTCTGATGCAAGATGAAATATATGATTATGAGTTGATGGCAAAATGGTTAACTAATACAAAAGTTTTAGAATTTTATGAAGGAAGAGATAATCTTTTTCCCTTAGAAAGAATTATAGAAACTTATAAACCGATGGTTAGAGGAGATGAGCCAGTTATTCCGTGCCTCCTCTACTACCAAAATATTCCCATTGGTTATTTGCAGTATTGTACGCTCAATGACTTATCGGAAACTGATAGACAATTGTATCATCTCGACCAAACCGATCGGGTTTATGCGATTGACTTGTTCATCGGCGAAACCGACTATTGGAACAAGGGAATTGGTACAAAAATGCTGTCAGTATTTATCAACTATCTTTTTGAACAGTGTCAAGCTCATAAAATTGTCATAGATCCGCACGTTGATAATTATCGTGCTATTCGCTGCTATGAAAAATGTGGTTTTGTGAAAGTAAAGCTATTGCCTGCAAATGAACTGCATGAAGGAGAATACTCTGATTGTTGGCTCATGGCAATAGAGCCAAAGAAATCATGAGGAAATGCATTCTACCTGTTATGCCTTCTTACCTGCTACTGGTTCAGCTATATTTTCCATATCGACGAGATTCCACTTTAAACCTTTGCTCCTATATATACGCTTCTGCAAATTTGGATAATCACCGATATCATGGTCTAGCCTTTGACCAACTACTATACATTTGAATATAGAATTGCCCGTGTTTTTCAGGTTGTGCGGCTTACCACCAGCGCGATATCCAATAAAATCTCCTGCTTTCACTGGATAAACGCTTTCTCCAATTGTTGCCTCAGCTTCTCCCTCAAGAACGTATACGCACTCTTCTTCGTGATAGTGCATATGAAGCTCCGTTGATTCACGTCCAGGCTCTACTTCAATGATGTGGAAACCGATATTTTTTAAACCTGTCAAATCCCCTAAAGACTTATTCAGTCTGCGAGCATTGGAGTTGAGAAAATGTGTTTTTTCTAGTCCTTCATAAGACTCAATCTCTTCTTTGGTGACTAAATACTTTTCCATTTCTTGATACCAAGGTGCTAAGAAAATTTGATGGCGAATAAGCGAGGGGCCTAAAGATCAATTAAGACGGAAGTTAAAACAGGTTCAAGGGTTCTATCTCAGCAGAAGCTATGCCCTTCTCTACGAGACGCTCCGCGAACGACAGGCTCAGGGTAAGACCTACGGCGGTAAACTACGCTTTCTATTGTGGATGGGATTATATCATCACCTGGTTATTAAGTGCAACTTCATAGAGAATTGGTATCAGTTAATGTCTTACTGGATACCGAGAGTAGTACATCAGCCTAGATCGTAGCTAGCTAGAGTACGTTACTAAATTAACTTGCGTGTTCCCAGTCACTAAGTAACTCATGTTGTTGTACTATTTTATGGCATTTATGAAATGGTACTTTAGGAGTACCAATACTCCTACCAGGAAAAGACTGTTTTTTGGTCTTGGTAGGTCTATTTTCTAAGGTTGTTGAACTGAATTGTTGGGTTTTCATTGGTAAATAAATCTCTGATTAAAATCTGAGCACCAATTTATAACATCAAGTTGCAAATGGCAAATTTCTGAAGAAAAATAAAAAATACATATTTAATTTCTAAAGGAAAGAAGAGAAATTAGACTTCTTACATGAATCAAAAGCCCTCACCCTAAATCCCTCTCCCAAGCTTGGGCTACGGTGTACACACAAGTCTTCTAGAGTTGCACCACAGCCTTTTGATCC
>NZ_CAWUDN010000197.1:0-6288 GCF_963920915.1 Nostoc sp. PCC 9305 | reverse complement strand
TGATTAACTCAGCCCTGCTGGGTCATTTTGTATGGCTTAGTCTAAACTCCAGTCAGTATGTCGCTCATGTTTCTGTGTCAAAAAAGCTATTTGATGTTCTTTTACCACAGAATGTTACTATTTTGGAGATGTCTAATACTGTCTTCCAATTCTTCACCACACACCTGATTTTCTGCTTATCTTGATTAAACGTTGTGGTATTTCACTGCTTTATGAGATAGTTAGACAAAATTTCTAGCTATTTACAGTAAATATTTACTTTTTCTCATCGGCAAATCGATGCCTACGACGGACTACACCTAAACATTTGGGTTAATAACAGTGTAGCGAATGCGTAACTCTCAAGCTAAAAAAAGAGATAAACACAATGAAATTTGATATTAAGCCAGAGAGTTACCCAATTTTAGATGTCCATTTTGAAAAAACCATTATTGGGTGAAGGGTTATGCAAGTACTTTTTAAAAGGACAAAACTATATCATCACTAGATGATTTAGTTGAAACTTATTTTAATAAAGATTTAACAACAGTATTTACACAAGTTGACATTGAAAGTATCAAAGTTACTGAAATCAATCGGCAAATTCTCAAAAAAGTAATCCTTGCTCAAGAGTTACTAGAGTCTGCTGGAGGTAAAAGCGATCTTGCTATCAATAAAGCTGATAATATTAAAACTATTAAGGCGCGATCGCATTTGCTAGGCTACACATAAGCAGGCAATCCTAACAGTGCAGACAGAGACAGAAAACTATTTGACGCGATCGAATTATTTTAATCAATTATTACTGGTCGCAATATTGTTAATGGTGATAGATGAGTTTAATCTTTAAACTTTCCTCAACCAGACAGTGGGTTAAAAAATTTATAGTTTCTGTCCTGCATAAATCGATCGCACTTCGCCATTACGTCGGATGACTGCTTCGCCATTACTGACATCTACTAGTGTCCAACCGCTGGAGCCGATACTTTCACCCATATTGATGCGGCGAGTCACGCCATCAATTTTAAACAAAGCGGCAGATTTGTTGCCCAACTCTAGCAATCCCTCTAAGGTATTACTTGGAGCTTCTGCGATCGCAGTTGCCGGATATACTTGTTCCTGGGTAATAGTTGGTTCTGACTCTGGTGCGAGTGCAGCACGCAATGGAACTACTGGTAATGCAGGCAGAGGTTTGGGTGTTTGGCGCACGCTAATGGGTGCAGTTTTTGCTGCCACTGGTTTGAGTTCGGCTCGTACAGCCGCAGCTAACATATTGACAGTTACAGGCTTGGCAGCTTGTCGCACTGTATTCAGGGCAGTTTTCACAACATTAGGTTGAGATACCCGTAACGCACTGGCAACTTGTGGTAAAAGTGTAGGAGTCCCCGGAATGGCTGGAAGGGCGTAGCGCATTGGTGATGGCGCTTGATAAACGGGGACATAGATGCGTTCAACAACGCTTCCAGAACGATTGGGGGCTGGTGGTGTATTATTAGCTAGAAGTGGAAGTGCTGGTAGATTACCAGTTGCTTGTTCGCGACCAAAGGCTATTTGGTTAGTATTTGCCTGACTGGAGAATCCTGGATTGAAAGATTTTTGATTGCTCTTTGCTCCTTGCTTGTCTATAACAGCCAGCGCTTGGAGCATATAGTCAACTAACTCTGCCTCTATTTCCGTTTTTACGGGCAATCGTGACTGGGATTGCGGCAATAGAAGCGCTGACTCAGGCAATTTATTATTTAAAAGATATACCACTCCAGACTGCACCAAGTAGATCGTACTAGCGATCGCCACGCCTAAAGTTGTTCCGACAATCAGCAGTTTGCCCAAAACCGAACTAGTTTTTTGACGCTTTCTACTAACTGATTTAACAGTAGAGGTGTCAAATACAACGGTACTCAATTGCTTGTGGTTATCTTGAGCAACTGACTGTACTCCTTGGTTCAAAGTAATCTGTGGTATCGTAACTGTTTGCAGAGGCACGTATTCTGGAGGCGATTGGCGTTGAGCTTGGGCGGAAACTCCAGCAACAGAGTGGCTCGATCTGTTCTGACTACTGTGCCTAACAGTTTGAGAAGGCAGATTACCACTAGCATCCAGAATGTAGTCGATATCGGCAAAGAGTTCATCCATTAAGCCATCAGCATAGTTTTCTATCGACCAAGGCTCGTTGGTGATTAAGTCTTCTGATGGTTCTGGTACTATGAGACGGGTGCTGGCTTCTTGTAACATAGACTTTCTGGGTTGTTGCTTGGACGAGGAAACGCCACCCCTACTGCCTGGAAATTAGGATTATCAGAGGAGGCAGCAGGTAGAGGGCAGTTCTTACTGAAAGAGAATAAATATGAATAAAAACCTTAGTCTTGAGTGATTACCCTGATTAAAAAGAAGAATTGTATTGAGATGTATCAGGCAAGATACAAACAGAGGAGCCGCTCCGCCTCCGGTCTTGCGCCAATCTTATGCAGTTAGTTGTGCGTGGGTTACTCCTGCGTGGTTGTTGAGCGTAGTCGAAACACTGCCTCCTGAATAATGAAACATCCAATCCCCCATCTGATTGAGATAAGTTGATTGAGTGTTGGTATTAAACTCAACTTGCATCTGGGGATTGTTGATGATGCCACTGCTAATCTTTATGTCATCTATCATACCAATCTCTCTCCCTACTACTATACTCAGTCTTTATCAAGCTTGTGTTAAGCTAACGCTGGAAACCCTGGCTGGCTCTTGCTTCTACGCAATTCTAGATATAATAATAAGGCGTTAATATCCGCTGGGTTTACACCACCTATACGTGCAGCTTGACCAAGGGTGAGTGGTTTTATGTGAGTCAGCTTTTCCCGTGCCTCTTTAGAAAGAGTATCAATTGTTGTGTAGTCTAAATCCCCAGGTAACTGGCGGTGCGCTTGGCGGGCAATTTGGTCAATTTGATTTTGTTGCCTAGCGAGATAGCCAGAATACTTGATATCAATTTCTGCGCCTTCTTTCTCGGCCCGGTTGAGGTTGGGGTTTCCCAGTCCGAACCTGTCGAGGTCAACGTAATGTAATCCTGGACGCCGCAACAAGTCGTTGAGGGTAATCGAACCTTTAATTGCTTGTTGAGTATCAGATGCGATCGCTATTCCAATTTCATCATGTTCTTTAACTCGTGTGGTTTGCAATCTTTGTTTTTCTGTGGTGATATTACCCTGTTTTTGAGTAAACATATCCCAGCGGCGATCGTCAATTAAACCAATCTCCCTTCCCAAGGGTGTCAAGCGTTGGTCGGCATTGTCAGAACGCAATAGCAATCGGTACTCTGACCTACTGGTGAGCATCCGGTAAGGTTCTCGCAGGTCTTTTGTACACAGGTCATCAACTAGCGTCCCAATGTAACTTTGCTCGCGGGCAAAGACAATCATTTCTTGAGAGCGAACAAATCGAGCGGCGTTAATTCCCGCTACCAGCCCTTGAGCAGCAGCTTCTTCATAACCTGTAGTGCCGTTAATTTGCCCAGCACAAAACAGTCCGGCAATCTTTTTAGTCATCAGTGTGGGGTAACACTGAGTTGCTGGTAAATAGTCATATTCCACTGCATAGGCGGGACGCAGCATCACACATTTTTCCAAACCGGGGAGAGTCCGCAACATTTGCAACTGCAAATTTTCTGGCAACCCTGTAGAAAACCCTTGAATATAAAGTTCGGGTATATCCCTTCCTTCCGGTTCAATAAAGATTTGATGGCTTTCCTTATCGGCAAAGCGGACAATCTTATCTTCAATACTGGGACAATAACGCGGCCCTTTGGCTTCCACCCAACCGCCATAAACTGGCGACAGGTGTAAATTTTCTTGAATCAGGCGATGGGTTTCGGCGGTTGTGCGGGTGATGTAGCAAGGCATCTGTTCCCGTTCTACCCACACATCTGGGTCAAAGCTAAACCAGCGCACATCTTCATCCCCTGGCTGGATGAGCATTTTACTGTAATCTACCGATCGCTTGTCTACCCGTGCTGGAGTTCCAGTTTTAAGTCTGCCGGTTTCAAATCCCAGGCGGTTTAGGGTTTGTGTCAATCCTTCCGCTGCAAATTCTCCAGCACGTCCAGCTGGCATTGATTTATTACCAACCCAAATTTTGCCGCCCAGGAAGGTGCCGGTTGTCAAAATAACTGCTTTACATTGGAACCCTACACCAAAATAAGTTTCAACGCCGATGACTTCACCGTTAGCACCCAGCACCAAATCTGTTGCCATACTTTCACGGATTGTCAAGTTGTCTTGGTTCTCAACAATATTTTTCATCACCGCTGCATATTCGCGCTTATCAGTCTGGGCGCGTAATGCCCAAACAGCAGGCCCCCGTGAAGAGTTGAGGATACGTTTTTGCAGATAGGTGCGGTCTGCTATTTTACCAATTTCCCCGCCGAGTGCGTCCACCTCATGGGTCAATTGGGATTTCGCCGGGCCACCCACTGCTGGGTTACAAGGTTGCCAAGCGATTTTATCCAAGTTGAGCGTCAATAGCAGGGTACGACAACCGAGGCGTGCAGAGGCGAGAGCTGCTTCGCAACCGGAGTGACCTGCACCGACGACTATGACATCAAAAGCGTCTTGGAATTCAACGGAATTGTGCATGGTCATACTTACAGGATCGGCAAGCTTAGAGTTCTTTTCAATTTTAACTGTTCCAGTGGTTTCATGGATGTAACTTTCTGATAAAAAAGTTATCAAACTTACTAGTACTCAATTAAAGGTAAGGTTTCATTTTTTAACTTTAGTAGGAAGTGAAAATCTCATTTTTTAAAATTTGTGACAACATTCCGGTTTGGCGATCGCAGCTATTGTTCAGAGCATTAACCCAGCACAAATTAATTTATAACTTGTATGCATTAAATATTTTCTCTAACTTCCATTAGCCGATAGTTCAATGTCGATAAACTATCTGTGATTTTAAGTCATGAATAATCAATACTGCCTAAAACATTCTTAATTTTATTCTTGTTCGCTAAATAATTATTAAATATGAAGCTCACCCTCAGAAATCAAAAAAATATTACTAGGTTTATTAGAAAGACAAGTTTCATCAGTATCGTTATATTGATGATCTTTGTATTAGTCGCCAGCAATGAGATTACCCACCACAAAGTTGCTATAACTGCTCAACCATTACAAGAATGCTCGATCGATAATTCATTACCTTGTATAGATAGCTCTAAAAATACAACATCAGAACCATTTATTCCCGATCCAAAATTAGATGATAAACAGCGTTTTTTATCTGCGATCGCTAGAAAATTACCCACAATTCCCCAGCCTGATACTTATGAATATACTTTGCTGCGAAGCTATGGTGCAGTATTCGTAAATCCCGATATTGGGATTAAACTACCGCCAAAAGATATCTTTGCTAATGAACAAGAAACCCAAGAGTTTCAAGCTACTTTAACAATGGGTCATGTTGATGGCACTAACGACTGTTATTTACAAAAATCGGCGGCTGATGCTTTAAATAAAGCGCGAATTCAGCAACAAATTCCGCTAAAATCTGGTTATGGCTCTGGTGATTGTACTCGCACTTTCAACACGAATTTAAGATTTTGGCACAAGTATGCTAACGATCGAGTTTTAGCAAAAGTTCAACAAGGTAAAGAAACAAAAATTCTCGGTTTAGTTGCACCCCCCGGAACTTCACAACATCTCTGGGGATTAGCAATTGATTTACGCGTAGGTAGTAAAGAACAGAGAAAAGCTCTTAATCAAAATGGTTGGTTTCAAACTGTAGAAAACGATGTTCCACATTGGACTTATGTGGGTCTATCTGAAGAGAACTTACCTTTATTTGGTTTTAAAAAACAAGCTATTCGAGGCATTACTTATTGGATTACGCCGCTTTGATTGTTCAATAGAATGAAAACTTGGGAATACTAACTTAAAAGATGTATTGTCAGGGATTTAGCTATGCCAAATGAAGCTGCTAACCAGGAGCAAGACTTCCTAATTAATTTATTAAGAGCGACTTATCAAAATCAGGAAGTATATCCAATTCTGCAACATAACTTAAGTAAACTCAATGATGATTTAGCTTTAATGCTGCGAAAATGGGTAAGCGATCGCTTTGCTAAAGAACCTGCCATAGCTATTAATTTAGCTAGAGTCATTATCAAACTGAGTACCATTATTCAAGAGTTTGAACAAGGGAATCTTGCGAGTAATTTAGGAATTGCGATCGCTTGTTATGAAACAGTTCTACCGATTGTTACCCATGAGGCTTTTCCTACAGGGTAAGAGCATCTCAATCAGGCTTGACGCAAGGAATCAGAAGAATCTAATA
>NZ_CAWUDN010000196.1:0-6316 GCF_963920915.1 Nostoc sp. PCC 9305 | reverse complement strand
TTTAAGGGGGATTTAGGGGGATCTTCAACGATTTTGGTTTTATACAAAGATGTGTATACACCGTAGCTCCTAACAGGAGAGGGGCTGGGGGTGAGGTCAAAATCCTGTGCATCGAACTCACGTTAAGTTGACACCTATGAATTCAGACCTCTCCTTAACAAGAGCGACCAAATTTTTAATTTGGTCGGGGTTTTATACCCAAGTTCCCTTTGGTCACGGCGTCAGGCAGGAAGCAGAATTTCCTTCTGCCTCCTGCCCTCTACCTTTTTTGATAAGAGGAGAGTTAGAATTTGGTCTAATCAACTGAAAAATGCGGTAATGAATCCAAATTTCTAATTATCTTTGCCATTGCTCGTAAAATTTAACAATTGATCGTCATTGACCCAAATTGCTTGTTGAGGTACAGAGATAGAAATTCCAGCTTCGTCTAGGGCAACTTTTAGGCGGCGGCGAAGTTCCCGTGCGACATCCCATTGTTTGAGGGGCTGTGTTTTAATCCAGACACGAATTATCAAACCGCGATCGCCAAATTGATCTATTCCCAATACTTGCGGCGGTTCTAAAATTTGACTCTGCCATTGCATTTCTTGATTCATTTTATCAGCAATAGTTGCAATCAATTTCAAAGCCTCTTCTGTATCGGCTTGGTAAGCGATAGGAATTGTTAAATCGGCTCGCGACCAACGACTAGAAAGATTGGCAACAACTTTAATTTCACTATTGGGAATTGTGATCAAGCGTCCTTCAGAATCCCGCAGTTGGGTCATCCGCAGATTCAGATTTTCTACTAAACCTCCCACGTCTCCCACATTAATTACATCGCCTAAAGCATACTGGTCTTCTAAAATGATCAGGAACCCGTTAATCGCATCTTTAATTAAGTTTTGCGATGCCAAAGACAATGCAACACCAACTAAACTAGCACCCGCTAGCAAGGGAACGATATCTATCCCCAACGATACTAGCGCGATCAAGAAACCTACTCCTACCCAGATAGCAGTAGTGATACTTTTAGTGACACCAGAAAATGTGGAGACTCGCAGTTGCAGCCGTGCAGAACTTTCTGGAGTGAGGAAAGCACCACTGCTAATCAGAGTGGAAGCGAAGCGGTCAATTAGGGCGTAGGTCAAACGAATTGCTACATAGGTTGCCAGGCATACGACACCTAATCGCACAGGAAATTGGGCAGCTGTGAGAATTGCTACCTGAAAACCTCGTGTATAGGGAAATAGACCCAAAATAAAGAAGGTTCCACCTCCCCAAATTCCGGCTTGACTTAGCTGAAATAATCGTCTCTTGGCTTCTTGGAGATGTTGCTGTTGTCGTTGATTTAGTTGTGTTGTAATTGCTTGATCTGCTGGTTTTGGGTAGTTGAAGAGTTCCCTTTGGGGTTGGGAGGCAATGGAGTTTTCTAAATCCTTTTGGGAACGCCGCTGCCAGCTATATACCCCCCAACTCATGACAATCATTGCTAGTCCGATACCGCCAGCAATTTTACCTTGGTCGATTAAAGATTGAATTTGCCTTTCTTGCTTGGCTTGTTGCAAATCTTCTTCTAAAGATTCTTTAACTTGATTTGCTGATGTCGATACATCTACCTGTCGCAGTCCCGCATCTTCAGAAGTAACGGTCATCAGATATTGACCGTTGACATAAATTACTGGTAATTCGTTTACTTTGCGAACATCCACCTTGACTGGTGTTTTTGCTGGTGATTGAAAGTAATTTTGACCAATTTTCTCCAACTTCTTTTGAATATCTTCTGAACGCTCAGGAAAGTTGGTTCTTGTTGCCGCTATTTGAAATAACCGACGACCATCTAAATAAATCCAGCCCGAAACAACTCTGTTATCTGAATCATTACTAATACTGCTGGGAGCTTGCAGTTGCGGTACAAAAGGAATCTGGGCTGTGGCTTTTGGCACAGATACAACGCCTATGGCCATTGAACTGGCGATGCCTACGGCGGGCAAAGCCAACGCCAAAAATTGAAAACGCACTCAAACACCTCCTTGAATTAAATCTACTGGTGACTACTTCGATAACTATCCTCCGCAATAACTTTGGGTAGATGTACCTATCTAAAGTTGAGGTTTTCTATTTAGATGATGAAATTTTCATGTTTTTTTGGTTGTCTTCTACCTTTAGAGAGATGACAAGGTACTGAGAATCAGCAGGTAAGGCTGATAAGATTATTACTCTTACCAAAGATAAAACAAAAAGGAAGAAGCTGGGGAGGAAGTTGACATTAGGGTAATCAAACGTCAAGCTAGTTTTGAGGACTCTTGACTAGTGATTTGCTTTCATACAAGCAAAAATCACCAGTAGTAGAATAACCTAGTAGAGTGCGTAAACTTTACGTAGCTTTTTTTATTTTTTGAGGTAACTTTTGATGACCGCAACTTCTCCCCGATTAAAGCACGAGGTTAAAGACCTCGGCCTAGCTGCCTTGGGAAGACAGCGCATTGAATGGGCTGGACGCGAAATGCCAGTTTTGAAGCAAATCCGCGATCGCTTTGCTATCGAAAAGCCCTTCGCTGGTTTACGCCTTGTAGCTTGTGCCCACATTACAACCGAAACAGCACATTTGGCGATCGCTCTGAAAGCCGGTGGTGCAGACGCGCTTTTAATTGCTAGCAATCCCTTATCAACGCAAGATGACGTAGCTGCTAGCCTCGTCGTCGATCATGAAATTCCCGTCTTTGCTCAAAAAGGCGAAGATAACGAAACTTATAACCGCCACGTCCAAATAGCTTTAGATCATCGCCCCAACATTATTGTTGATGACGGTAGCGATGTAGTTGCGGCTTTAATCCAACACCGCCAACACCAAATTGCTGATTTGATTGGTAGCACCGAAGAAACCACCACTGGTATTGTGCGCCTACGCGCCATGTTTAGAGAAGGCGTTCTCACCTTCCCCGCAGTCAACGTCAACGACGCCGACACCAAGCACTTCTTTGATAATCGCTATGGTACTGGGCAATCAACCCTAGATGGCATTATCCGCGCCACCAATATTTTGTTGGCTGGTAAAAACATTGTCGTCGTCGGTTATGGCTGGTGTGGTAAAGGTACAGCCCTCCGCGCCCGTGGGATGGGTGCTAACGTCATCGTCACCGAAATCGACCCCATCAAGGCAATTGAAGCCGTAATGGATGGCTTCCGCGTTCTGCCAATGGCTGAAGCTGCACCCCAAGGTGATATATTTATCACTGTGACAGGTAACAAGCACGTCGTTCGCGGCGAACACTTCGATGTCATGAAAGACGGTGCGATCGTTTGTAACTCCGGTCACTTTGACTTGGAACTTGATTTGAAATACTTGGCTGCACAAGCTAAGGAAATCAAAGAAGTTCGTCCTTTCACCGAAGAGTACAAGTTGAAAAATGGTAAATCAGTTGTCGTTCTCGGACAAGGACGCTTGATTAACCTAGCTGCGGCTGAAGGACACCCCAGTGCGGTAATGGATATGAGTTTTGCCAACCAAGCTTTGGCTTGTGAATTCCTGGTGAAGAATAAAGGTAAGTTGCAACCTGGTTTGCACTCAATTCCTGTTGAAGTCGATCAAGAAATTGCTCGTTTAAAATTGCAGGCTATTGGGATCACAATTGATAGTTTGACAGCAGATCAAATTGAGTACATCAATTCTTGGACAAGTGGAACTTGATACATTGATTAGTTGATTTTTTGGGGATAGGCGTTTTGCTTATCCCTTTTTTTGTGTTTCTCTCGCAGAGATGCAGAGGCACAGAGAGAGAATATAATAGGATGGAGGGTATTATTGTAAGTTTGTATGTCAGCAAAAGATTTTTTTCATAATGCTGTTAAGTTAGCTTTAGAGAAAGATGGTTGGTTAATTACTGATGATCCTTTGATATTTCTAGTAGATACTATAGAATTTCGTCTTGATTTAGGTGCAGAAAGACTTTTGGCAGCAGAAAAAGAAGGACACAAAATAGCAGTTGAAATAAAATCTTTTTTGGGAAAATCAGCGATTAGTGAATTTCATACAGCTTTAGGACAAACACTTAATTACCGTTCTATTTTAAGAAAAGAAGAACCCGATCGTATTTTATATTTAGCAATTAGTTATGAAATATATACAGCTTTTTTTCTGATACCTGTGATTCAAGAAATAATTGCTGAACATAAATTAAAATTATTGATATTTGAAAGTAGCAAACAGGAGATTATTTTATGGAAGGAATGAATTATCCTGAATTAGTACAGACAGTATTAGCAAGACATACAGAAAGTCATTTAGCCAAGGGAACGGAAATACAATTAATATTTGATAATCAAAAAAATCACTATTTAATAATTCATCTAGGTTGGGAAGGTGAAAAACGGACTTATGGTTCGGTAATTCATGTTGATATTAAAGATGGAAAAATCTGGATTCAGTGCGATTTTACAGAGGAAGGTGTAGCTAATGAATTAGTAGAATTGGGAGTACCAAAAACAGATATAGTTTTAGGTTTTAGATCGCCTCATGTAAGACAGTTTACGGGTTTTGCATCGGTTTAATTTTTTTGTATATCATGTCAGCAAAAGATATTTTTCATAATACTGTAAAAGTAGCCTTAGAAAAAGATGGCTGGAAAATTACACATGACCCCTTGTTTTTTAAACTCTCTGAACAAATTAGAATTAAAATAGACTTAGGAGCGCAAAAGTTAATTTCGGCTGAAAAAGATGAGCAAAAAATAGCAGTAGAGGTAAAAAGTTTTATTGGGGTGTCAGCAATCTCAGAGTTTCATACAGCTATAGGTCAATTTTTGAACTACAGGGTAGCATTAGAACAAAAGGACTCTGAACGAGTATTATATTTAGCAATATCTCAAGATATCTACCAAGAGTTTTTTATAGATTCTTTTATTCAAAGTGTATTAGAACGGTATGAAATCAAATTATTTGTTTTTCATGTTCAGAAACAGGAGATAGTATTATGGAAGAATTAGATTATCGGGAATTAGTGAAAAAAATTATCTATAAATATGCAAATGAGCAACCCAAAGAAGATTTAGAAAATACCGAAATTGTATTTGATACAGAACGCGATCGCTATTTATTAGTATACATAGGATGGAATGATGAAGAAAGAGTATATGGATGCCCAATTCATATTAGTATAAAGCATGGAAAAATTTGGATTCAGCGCGATTTTACTGAAGAAGGAATAGCTAATCAATTAGTAGAATTAGGTGTGCCGACAACAGATATTGTTTTAGGTTTTAGATCGCCTTATGTCCGGCAGTTTACTGGTTTTGCATCTGTTTAATTTTTTCGTATTCTATACCGACTGAAGTTGAAGGTTGAGTATATTAATTCTTGGGAATCGTGAATCTGATGATTGATTAGTTGGTTTTTTGTGGATAAGCCAAAGCTTATCTCTTTTTTCTTGTGCGACGTTATGGATTGATTGAATGATATCATGTCCGCCAAATTACCCATAATAAAAGAACCCCACCCCCAACCCCTCCCCGCAGGCGGCTATCCATTACCCGGATCTTTCTTAACATTCGTGAGAGTATTCACTCAGGCTTTTATAACCCTTATTGGTTCGTTGTTTATTCTCAATAAAAACGCAGTTTTAGCGAGAATATTAAAAGCGAATTTGTCAAGTATGCCTAACTATTCAGTGTCTAAGACGGCTATAGAGCATAGGTTTCAAGATTGTAAAGAAAGATGTGACTAATGGATAGCCGCAGGCGGGGAGGCAGGGTGGATTAATTGTCGGGAGAGAAAAAGTTTTCTCAGTCGACCATTGGACTCACAGGTGTTGGGCAAAAGGAGTCGGAGTGGTCAAAGAGTGCATCAAAAATCATTTGAAGTTGGTTAGCCATCAGCCTTAACGCTTCGGGAAGAGTCCGACAATTTAACTGACGAGCCAGGGAAACTAAAAACTGTCTGACCATCGCCCAATTAGCTGGCGAAAAACCGCCAGTATGAATACAGTTATCTTCACTTAAAGTTACATCCTTGACCCAATGAAGTTGATTTTCAATTGACCAATGACCACGAATAACGAGAGCGAATTCTGAGGCTGAATAATTTAAGCTACTTAAATAAAAGTGTTGTTCATGATAGTCAACAATCTGGCGACGACTTTTCTTTCCTTGAGGTCGAGTTCCATATCTGTTAACCTCTATTAAACTTTTAGCACCAACCCAATCAGGTAGTGACTCAAATGGAATTGGATAGACTTTGACTTGACGAGTAGTCTTTCGTCCATGTAAATTTTCATCATGGTAATTAGTCAGGGTAAGAGCATCTCAATCAGGCTTGACGCAAGGAATCAGAAGAATCTAAT
>NZ_CAWUDN010000195.1:0-6349 GCF_963920915.1 Nostoc sp. PCC 9305 | reverse complement strand
GAGATAAACGAGAGAAGAATGGAAAATCAAGCTTTTTTCGACTTGTGTGTACACCAGTAGCCCGCAGGCGGGGTGGGGTTCTTTCTTATTTTTGATTTATGCAAGAGGTCTAGTGTGAGCTTCTCTTTCAGAAACGTACAATAAATAGGCCTACACCCTGCATTTACGCAGGGTGCGAGTAATTTAATAATTACGAGCCGAATATCGCAAATATTTCGGCATCGCAAAACTTCTCAATGGTCGTCCAAGAGGTTCGAGCATTTAGATTCGGGATAAATCTCTCCTGTTTTCTTGCTAACGAGAGCATCCCACTTGGATGAGTTTTCCTTGCAAACGATAAGTCACTGTCCCGCAGGCAAAACCTGCCGACTTAGGTTCTACATAAGGTCGTGTTGGCGGATTTTGTTTATCTAACCGCGATTTCCAATCGCCGGATATTTTTTCTAGAGTCGGATACTTGCTTAAAAATTGTGAGCCTGCAAAAATATCGTGAGGCCCTTTAACATTTATTTTAGAGCTATTCATGTAGATATTATAATCATAAATAACGTTTTTATTTTTAGTCTTATTATTAATATTTTTTCCAGGAAAAGCATAAAGAATATTCCTAAGAATTCTGACATCAGATGATGTATGAGCAAATATTTGCCCGCCATTAAGTTCTGGACTCTGATTATTTAAAACAGCTGTGTTATTTACAATATCAACATGTTCGCTTAAAAATGCATGAATACCCGATCCACCATTATTAAATGCAAGATTATTTTTAACTAAAGTGTATCCTTTATATACACCCAGTTTTGGGTTTTCATCATTTCTTGTACTATCGATAATAATACCATTACCATCTGTAATCTTTCCAACTGCAATCCAAGGAATGTACATACGATTGTTGTAGGTTTTGTTATTAGTAACAAATACCTTGTACCCCCGTTTGTTGTCATAATTCCAACTGCTCAATACTGAAATACCACTGCAACCATAAACGCTATACCAGGCATTATCGAACACCTCGTTATTATCTATTGTCACATAGTCCGATTGAATAGCAGAAATGCCTGCTCCTCCACACCCGTGCACCTTGTTATTGACAATACGTATATGGTGACTATGACCATCTTTTCGTCCATCTACGTTAATGCAGTTTCCATTCGTTAGCGGGTTTAGTTTGTTAGTTTTTTGACTCATCGCATAATCAAGGGTTATGTTGGCATTGTTTCCTATCACCCCCAACCCATTTATCTCAATATATGACGCTCCCTTGTGAATGAAAATTCCCTGCCATCCATTGTGTTGAATTTTCGGTTGATGTCCAGGATATGCTTTAAACTTAATCCATGCATTTGCTGTTCCAGAGCGAGTAATAGATACTACGTCTCCACTTGGTTTTGCATTCCTGTAGACCCCGTTCATAATCAATACTGTATCGCCAGGGTTGGTTAGATTTGCTGCTTTTTGAATTGTCCTAAAGGCGGATGAAGTAGAGACTCCGCTATTTGTGTCATTTCCAGCACCACTAATATAGTATGTTTTTGGAGTTGCCCTAGTGCTGATTAGCTCGCGGCTGGATAGGAGCATTTCCTTGTGAGTAGATACCTGATGAACATTTTTAACTAAAGATACTTTTATTCCTTCTCCATCAGCTAAAAGACTTAATACCACAGGAATTGCAAGATATGCGCTTAAACTGAAACCTTGAATTACCACAAGAAAAGGCTCCTTGAACGGCACGACTTAACAAAAATATCAAGATATTCAATGATTGATGAATACTCTTTTGGATACAAAATAGAATAGAGCCGACTTTCCTAGCTCCCCCGATTTCCATCTTGTCCATAGGCTTGCCAAGCTAAGTCTACCAACCCATCAACGATCGCAGCTGCTACAACTGCATTACCTTTACGGCTGTCAACTATAATGTGAGGCACTAGAGAGTCTTGTAAACGCTCCTTAGCTTCATCAACATTTACAAATCCCACTGGAGTTGCGATTATTAAAGCAGGTCTAATTTCCTCAACTTCAATTAAATCCACCAGTGCAGTCAGTGCCGTTTGCGCTTGACCCACCACAAAAATGCCCTCTGGATAACGCTTTGCTAAGGTTTCTATTCCCCATGCTGCGCGAGTTTTTTCTTTTTGAGGGCGTGTTAAAGCTTCCATGCTGCAATACACTGGATTCGCAAAGGTGTTTTGAATGTCGTAAGCGATACCTACTTGTACCATCGGCACATCTACCACAATCGTGGTACGTGCGGCTAGCGCTGCTGCTCCAGCTTGCAAGGCACGCTCAGAAAAGCGAATCAAAGACTTATACTCAAAGTCAGCCGTGGCGTAGATTACCCGACGCACAATCTCATACTCTGCGGGTGAAAAGACATGATCGCCAATTTCACTATCAATGATTGCTAAACTTTGAGCATCAGTTACGTGCCATTCCATTTTTGTTGAGCTTCTCAAATATTAGCTTTCAGCTTATCAGCTTCAGAGAGTTAAGAGTTAGGAGTTAGGAGTTATAAGTTAATTAAACTACTCACTCCTAACTATTCACTCATAACTCATTACTAGAAGAAGACCGACTGAAAATAGGAGATAGGTAGGCAACTAAGACCCCAATGAGAAACCCTGAGATATTGCGAACCAAAGGCAACCAGTCGCTTGTACGTGTCACAACTGGCCCAATGCCGAAGGCAATAAACAATATTCCCCACAAAGGTGAGAAAATTAAAGCCCATTGCCAAGCAAAAACTTGTCCTTTATCGCGGGGTTGAGCTGCAAATCCACAAATCACCCCACCAATAATTGAGCTAATCAAGGTGAGAATCCATTGCTCTCGTGGCAGTCCGGGGACAACATTGCAACCCCCTTTGAGCAAACAGCCTTTAACTGATTCTAAGGCTTGCAGAATGGCTTGGTCTTCGCCTTGTTCGCGGACAAAATACAAATTACCGAAGCGGGTTTGCAGTTCTATCCAAAAAGTCCGGGGTAAAAGTTCATAAACAGCATCGCCGACGCTAAAACTGAGGATGTTACCGCCACGAGAATCGGCAACTAGTAGAATGCTTTTGTCATCCAAACCCCAATATTTGATAACCGCGCGACCTGGGGTGCGGTCATATTGGGTTAATACTCGCAGTTTCCAGCCCGTGTCGGCTTCAAACTGCTCTAAATCTTTGACAAGCTTTTCTTCTTGCAGCACAGGCAGAGATTTAGCTAAATCTACAACTGGGGTAAAGGTGTCAGGAAGTAACTCAGGATTGTCATAAGCCAGTGCTGGGGGAGAATGCATGACCCAAATTGACCCAGCCAGGAAAAATACTGCAATAGATACTAGAATTCGTCGCCAAAAACAAGATTGCATGGACGTTTTTATACAAATATTAACGGTAAAAGCGAACAAGTTGTTTTAAAAGAGTACTAGAAAAATGATAGTTCTTTACACTTGTTTACTTTACTCTAATCTAAGGGATCAAAGCAAAAGGTTTTTGGGGAGTGGAGAGTACCCTTCTCTATTTATAAAGGTAAGTGCATTTTGTCAATCAATTAAAATACCCAAAATATCCCTGTGACTAGGGCTACGGTGTACACACAAGTCTTCTAGAGTTGCACCACAGCCTTTTGATCTCCCCAACCCCCCGATAAATTGGGGGGCAAAAAGCTCTCAAAGTCCCCCTTTTTAAGGGGGATTTAGGGGGATCTACGACGATTTTGGTTTTCTAGAAAGATGTGTGTACACCGTAGGTGACTAGGGAGAGGGGAGGATGTTATGGATACTAGACTCATCCACCCTCTTTTTGATTATTATCGTCAAAGTTTTTTACAACTCAAAATTGACTAAGCCATAGCGGAGTTCCCAATACAATAAAAAGGGAATGATTAGAGGTGAGAGATGACTAACAAAGAATTATTAATCCAAGAAATAGAAACTTTACCGCCGGAGTTGCTAACAGAAGCACTCGATTTGATCCGTTCTATTAAAGTTAAATATACACAAAAGGAGTTAGAACCAGATACGCTTGAACCAATCCCTTTAAGGGATTCTACAGAAACTTCTAATGCCAAAGTTTATCCATAAACAAAAATGGCTTTTTTAAGCTGATAAAATACCACCTTTTAGCACTGCAACAAAAAAGATAAACAATGCTCTACGCCTTTTTTCTGCTCAATCTTCGTTATCGAAATTGGTTTCCCAGCTAGTGGCATCGTTATAATCGTCATTAACCCGGTATACCTCTGCTTTGCTCCGACGATTTTCTTGCCTGAGCACTTCTCGTTCTCGCAACGTTATTGGTGGTTTTTCATTGCTTGGCAAGCGATCGCTCGTCCGCCTTACGGGTTTTTGGCGCGTGAAGTTTTTCCAAGCAGCTTTCGCGCCAATAAAGATGCTGCGCGTACCTACTTGTAGATTTTGAGCCTGTTTTCTTGCAGTATCAATACTTTGGTCAACTTGCTTCACGACTTGACTAGCACTTTTTACACCTTCACTGACATCATCAGTTAAGTCAGTGATTTCTAAGCCAGTCACGCGGATAGCTTCTAGAGTGGGTGGTAACTCCCGCGAGAGAGTATCAAATAGCTTTTCTGCACTGCGAGCCGCGCGTGCTAACTCCTGCAAAGCCGGTATCGCCGCCACTAAAACCGCAGTCAGGCTTGTGGCGACTAAAAGTAAGGAAAGTCCCAACCAAAACAGGGGTTCAATCACGGTTATGTCATTTATGAGCGTTCTAATGGCTGGGGAAGCGAATCTGAGTCTTCAACAGATGTTTGTCGCTTCAAGACTTGGCTTTCTCGCTGGCTGGCATCTACACCTGCTGCGATCGCTTCCCGTAATCGATCTAAAGTCTCATCCCAGTTTCGCAGTGCGCTAGCAGAGAGACGATCTGCCTGAATTTGCACACTCATTGATAAATCTTCTGCCAATTCTGGGATAGCATTGGCAGATTTTTTCAAAATTTTACGCGTTTCGCGCCCTGTGCGTGGAGCTACGAGTAAACCGGTCAAAGCACCGATAGTAGCTCCCAGCATCAAACCGCCAAAAAATACTCCAGAACGGTTATTAGACATCTTATTGTTTCTCTCCTTACACCCATTTTAGGTGGGTTTTCTCCCCTTGCAAGACTCAACTGATTTTATTCAGTTAATCTATGGTGACAAAATATCACCCAGAAATGTTGCTTTTATTCATTAGACCTCTTGCAAAAGTCTCTAACACCCCACCCCCAACCCCTCCCCGCAAGCGGCTACGGTGTACACACAAATCATCTGATCCCCCTAAATCACCCTTAAAAAGGGGGACTTGAAGAAATTTCCCCCCTTTTTAAGGGCAGGGCTGTTTCATTCGATCTCTTAGGGATTTTGTCAAGAGTATGAGTCAGAAATTTGCTTGAGTGGGATAAAGAAAAATTACCACCTCAACCAGCAAATTTAAGTGCGTTCACCATTTTCTTGCCCAATCAGATTTTTTAGTCACCTGTTTTTTTTGGTTGAAACGCTTGTAAATCAGCGCCTTTTAGGGAATGAAACAGCCCTGCCTTTTTAAGGGGGGCAAAAAGCTCTCAAAGTCCCCCAATTTATCGGGGGATTTAGGGGGATCTACGACGATTTTGGTTTTCTAGAAAGATGTGTGTACACACAAGTAGAAAAAAGCTTGATTTTCCATTGTTCTCTCGTTTATCTCGAACACAAGCTCTGCGTGGGAATGCTCCTCGTTGAGGCTCTGCCTCCAATCTGGCATTGAGTCTCTGACTCAATGAATGCATTCCCAGCCGGAGACTGGGAACGAGGAAAGTCTTATCAAGCTAGGTTTTTAGGACTTGTGTATACACAAGTCTTTGAGAGTTGCCTCCCAGCGTTTAGATCCCCCCTAACCCCCCTTAAAAAAGGGGGAACCAGAGTCAAAGTCCCCCAATTTATCGGGGGATTTAGGGGGATCTTCAACGATTTTGGTTTTATACAAAGATGTAATTTACAGGAAGCTTATCAAGCAATGTTGATTTCTCAACAAACCGAAACCGAGAAACTAGCTTTATACCGTGCGGCTGCTGATGCTGCCCGATTAGCAGAGTGGGAATTTCATAATGCTGTATTAGCGATGAAAGAAGTTGTACGCGGGCAATATGGCTCAGATAGCGATCAAGCCCAAGCGGTGGGACTGAAGAAAAAATCAGACCGCAAACGTCCTTCGCGGAAAAAGACAGTTGCGATCGCAAGTTAATTAACTTAATTGAGTTGAAAAATTGGCGATGCCTACGGCTGGCTACGCCTACGCTTTTGCAGTATTCGGCATTGTAGTTTATATAGCAATACGGTTCAGTTAAGGCTAAAACTCTTTATTAAAGTCAATTTTTTTAACG
>NZ_CAWUDN010000194.1:0-6612 GCF_963920915.1 Nostoc sp. PCC 9305 | reverse complement strand
TAGGGGGATCTTCAACGATTTTGGTTTTATACAAAGATGTGTGTACACCGTAGCTTATAAAGCAATACAGTTCAGTTAAGCGTTTCTTTCTTCTCTCAGTGTTCTCTGCGCCTCTGTGGTAGCCGTACCACTTGCCTACGGCACGCTCCGCGAACGTGGAAGCAAGCTACGCGTAGCGTCTCGTAGAGAAGCGTCTACGTTAAAAAAATTAACTATGACAAAGAGTTTTAGCCTTAACCCAAGCGTATTGGGTTATATATCAGAACTTAATTTAACAACAAAATAATTTAGATAAAAAGAGAATATTAAATTAGAAATTGTTGTTAAAGTTGATAAATTTATATTATTAAAACTGAGTGATAACGAAATTTGCTAAAAGTTTTATTTTGGCTACATCACTAGTTTAGGACTTTTTCCATACCCTAATTCTCGCTGCAATTGCTGCCAAAGAAAATGTGGTTTTTTGCCGAATTGACGACGCGGCGGCTAAAATTAGGATTCGCTCTAAATGAAACAAAGATGCTGATTGAACGGCAATTATTGATAGTGTTCAAACTAAGTTGCAAATACCTCAAAATTCCTATACAGCACTTCCAGCTATTATGCAATACAGACCGCCAGGGAATAGAATTCCCTGTCTAATGGTGTAAGTCCTCTAGAAGAGGACTAGAAAAACTTGGGTTAAAGCACTGACAGCTATTATGCAATACAGTACAGTTTTTCTTCTTGCCCTTTTCTATCACAGCTTTTAGCTTTGAGGATGTACCTCATAGCTGCCGGAAGTGCTGTAATACATGGGCAGATGTGCTAAACCGCGCCAATTTGGGTATAGAAGTAATGCACGAGCGCAATGCTCACAACTTCCCTCTGGATTTGGCTGCTGGTGAGGCGGTACCTGTGGCAACAATGTCTACGACGGGCTACGCCTACGCATCTGTAATTCACGGTTAATTGTAAGTTAAAATTCACTGCGCTCTCTGTCTAGAGGGCGCTTTTTTCATGCATAAAGCTATAGTTATACAAATATTTACATAGATAAAATATAAAAAAAATATCTGGTGTATTTGGGTACAATTACTAAATTGTTACTCATTTATATTAGTAAATGCATTGGTATAAATAAAAATAATTATCAAAACTGTAAGCAGTGAGTAAACTAACTACTGATGATTATCCCAAAAGTTTACATACATTGTGTTTCTACAGACTACAAATCTCAGATTTTAGTTTTTGTCTCAATTCAATATAAAATCTAAAACTTAAAATCCAAAATCAACATGGCAGACCTAACTCCTAATTCTAGTTTTAGTTTGACACTGCGCTTGCAGATTCCCAATCGTGTAGGGATGTTGGCATCGGTAACACATGCGATCGCAACTACTGGCGGTAATCTCGGACAAATTGATTTAATCGAGCAAACCCGTAAAGAGTCCACCCGCGATATTACTGTGGATGCTGCTAGTACTGAACACGCTGAAACCATTGTGCAAGCAGTCAAAGCCTTGCCAGATATCAAGTTACTCAGTGTTTACGATCGCACCTTCAATTTGCATCGCGGTGGCAAAATCAGCATTACCAGTAGAATTCCTCTGAAGAGTGTTTCCGATTTGGCAATGGCTTACACCCCCGGAGTGGGTCGAATTTGTACTGCGATCGCTCAAGACCCAGAGGAAGTTTACAACTTAACCATCAAACAAAACACCGTTGCTATTGTTACCGATGGTAGTGCCGTTTTGGGTTTGGGAAATCTCGGCCCAGCCGCCGCCCTACCAGTCATGGAAGGCAAAGCAATGCTATTCAAAGAATTTGCAGGGCTAGATGCTTTTCCTATTTGTCTCGCCACCCAAGATACAGAAGAAATTATCCAGGCAGTTAAAAATATTGCTCCGGTGTTTGGGGGCGTGAATTTAGAGGATATCGCTGCACCTCGCTGCTTTGAAATTGAAAAGAGATTACGCCAAGAGTTAGATATCCCCGTTTTTCACGATGACCAGCACGGTACAGCAATTGTCACCTTGGCAGCGTTGTTTAATTCACTGAAACTGGTACATAAATCCTTAGCAGAAATCAAGATTGTGATTAACGGTGCTGGAGCGGCGGGAGTGGCGATCGCTCGGTTACTCCGTAAAGCTGGGGCAGAAAAAATCTGGATGTGCGATTCTAAAGGGATTATCTCTACCAATCGCACCGATTTGACAGAAGAAAAACTCGAATTTGCTGTGAAAGGTCAGGGTACATTGGCGGGTGCAATGCAAGGGGCAGATGTGTTTATTGGAGTCAGCGCACCAGGAGTTTTGACACCAGAAATGGTGCAATCGATGGCGAAAGATCCAATTATCTTTGCAATGGCAAATCCGATTCCAGAGATTCAGCCAGAATTAATCAGTAAAGATGTTGCTGTGATCGCAACCGGTCGCAGCGATTACCCAAATCAAATCAATAACGTCCTTGCTTTTCCTGGGGTATTCCGTGGTGCTTTAGATTGTCGGGCACAGACAATTACCATCAAAATGTACCTCGAAGCCGCAAGTGCGATCGCCTCTTTAGTCAAACCTTCAGACTTAAATCGGGAACATATTATTCCTTCAGTCTTTGATGAGCGCGTTGTTACTGCTGTTGCTGCTGCTGTGCAACGTGCCGCGCGTGAAGAAGGTATCGCGCAAAATTGATTAAAAGAGAATTCAGAATTCAGAATGCTTTTCCATTGGAGACTTAGACCAGTCACTACTAAATTCAAAATTTGGTGCGATGTTTCACCGTTTATTCAAACGCTCCAATTCAATTCTGTAGCTTGCTTCCCTGAAAGGGTATTCTGGCTTCTGACTCCTGAATTCTTTCTTTTCAACTAAAATAATTACTTTTATGGGATGGGCATCTTGTCCGTCCCTGAACTTTTAGGCTGCAATCTATTTGCGCTATAAACTGATGTTAAACAGACGAGAATTGATGCATGATTGGTGATTAGATGAGTTGGGGCTACCAATTTAGGAGCAAAGTAACACATCTAAAACACCATCATGTCAACTGTTTGCAATGAAGTATCAAGTTGGGGACGAGTTTTTACAAGAACTACCACTGATTTTAGCCGGGCCAATCCTCAAACATACTGAGCCAGAGTCGGTGACAGTGTGGGTGGCACTAAAACAATCTTGTCAGGTAGAACTTAAGGTTTACGACACAACAAATGATGGTGAAGCACTAGGAAATTGCTTATTGGAGGGAGAACGCTCTACCTTTGCTCTGGGTAAGTATCTTCATATAGTTGCGATCGCGGCTCGGTCTACAATTGGACATCGCCTAACTGGAGGTCACATCTATGCATACGACCTTCAGTTTACTGTTGCTGACCAAACCACAGAAACTCTGCAACAAGCATTATGTTCAAACTCCTCTCCTACAGTCAGCATCAGCTACTTCGATCATCAAAAACCAACCTTTGCTCTACCGCCAAACCGTCTTCAAGATTTGCAAATTGTCCATGCTTCCTGCCGTAAACCTCATGGTCATGGGTTTGATGCATTGCCAATTCTCGATACTATGATTCAGGCATCAGCAAATCAACCCCAGCACCGACCTCACCAGCTGTTTCTCACGGGAGATCAAATTTATGGAGATGATGTAGCAGATCCGTCGTTGTGGGTTGCCACTACTCTTGGTGATGTCCTCTTGGGTTGGGAAGAACAACTTCCGGTGAATGGAGTGTACTGTACTCCCCAGCAGCTACTCCCTGGAGAACGGGCTGATGCTGCGACAAATCAAGCTGGCTTGACCGCAGGATTACATAATAAAGCTGAGAAGGTCAACAGTCATCTTTTCAGTCTGGGTGAATATTACGCTACTTATTTACTAGCTTGGTCGCCAGTGTGCTGGCCGACAACATTTCCCAAAGGACACCAAGTAACACGCGATCGCCATGCGATCAAAGACTGGAATCGTGCAGTCAAGCATTTGCGACAATTCATCTATACCCTTTGGAAAGTGCGCCGCGCCCTTGCCAATATCCCCATGCACAGCATCTTTGATGACCATGATGTTAGTGATGATTGGAATTTGAACCAAGCTTGGTGTTTGCGAGTGCTGGGGCGGCCATTAGGGCGAAGAATAGTCCAAAATGCATTGTTAGCCTATACGGTATTTCAAGGTTGGGGCAATACACCAGGGCAATTTGCAGAAGGAAAACCAGGTGAAAAGCTGTTGGCGGCTGCACAAGCTTGGTCAGCTTCTCAAGGAATGGATGCAAAGGCTGATCGGGCGATCGCTCGTTATGTAGGAATGCCAGCCAACGATCCCCACACAGGTTTACCTGTTTTAGTCCGAGACGGTTCAGTATTTATTCTGGATCGAGATCCTGAAGCGCTGACTTGGCATTACATAGTCCGCAGCGATTGCCATGAAGTAATTGTGCTGGATACACGTACATGGCGAGGTTATCCAGCCGATCAAAAACCAATTGCCCCACCGATGCTGTTGTGTCCCAAAGCCTTTGAACAACAACTACTTTTGCCTTTACAAGAAATAGATGAACAAACTCAGATTAAAACTACATTTGTGATTGCGCCTACAAATGTATTTGGATTACAAGTGATTGATTGGATTCATCATTGGCACTTAAAACAGGAGAAAGTTTTTTCAACAGATGTTGGAGATGCCTGGAATATTAATGTTGAAGCATTGGCGAAATTCCTAACTACTTTGTTTGAGGAACGTCAACAAGTCGTGATTCTATCTGGGGATATTCACTACAGTTCTGTTGCTCACTTATCTTATGCACGCACCCATTCCAAATTACAATCTGTCTTAGTACAGTTAACCGCTAGTGCATTGAAGAATGAAGAGATGTTGACGCGGCTGATTCATACACGATTGAAAGATTGGCTTTTACCAGAAAAGGTGCGACATTGGATCGGATGGATTAATCCACCCAATATGGTAGAAATTTCCGAGAAACAATTACACCATAATCGTCAGCTGCTGAATGACTCTGACTGGCATTGTGTGCTGGAGTGGATACCTCGAAACAGCGTTCGGACTTCTACCTACACAGCAGATATATTATCGTTAATAGCTCCCTGGAAACGGGTCGAAAATGCCAAATTGAAATGGTTACAACCCCTGATTTTTTGGAAATCTCGTTGGTTTCAGGAGGGACGAGAAGTCGTTGGATTGAATAATTTAGCTCTGGTTCACTTTGAATTAGCAGATGAGAGTAATTCTTGCAAAGTTATTCAAGATTTGTACTGGTTTTCTTGTTGGTATCCAACCCAAATTGTTTACAGTCGTTTTGAGAGCCAGTTAACGCCCAATCAGTCATTGTTAAGATGACACCGGAAGATCCCCCCAACCCCCCTTAAAAAGCAGGGCTTAATATAATAAAGGCTTGCTCTAATTCCCTCTTTTTTAAGGAGGGTTAGGGAGGATCAAGTCTTAAGCAAAGCAAGCGTATTATATTGATTTTGATTGTATATGTGGGCACTCTAGATGAAAGAAACTTACTGGAGAGTGATTTCTATGTCTACGACCCCAATTAGTGCAACATTGGCACAAACAGACAGAGATGCTGTGTTGCAAGCGATCGCCACGATTAAAGAAAAATTACCATTTTTGGTTGATTTGAGTGCCGACGATCGCAAGACTTTACCCAAGATGGGAGATAAGAGTCGGGCGTTTGTGAGTAAAGCATTAGAGGTGGCGGCGCAGAATCCAGAGTTTTTACCGCGATCGTTTGACTTGGATGAAATGCGGAAGGACGTACAATTATTTGAAGCATTGTATCCGGTGTTGTTGTCGTTGACGCAGTTACAAGAGTTGGTAGATGATACATCTCTTGCAGTCGGTAGTGAAGCTTATGCAGCCGCGTTACAGGTGTATAACTATGCAAAAGCCAGTGGACAGGGCGCGGGTTTAGATGCAGTGGTTGTGGAAATGGGACAACGATTTGCTCGTAAACCTGGAAAATCCAAGTCTCAAAAAGCAGCGTTGTAGAAAATAGCTCAGTACTTGCACTTAAAACGTGCAACATTAAAGCTCAGAATTTGGATGTTGGAGTTAAAAGCACGACATTCCGAGTTCTGAGCTTCGTTTTTCGAGTTCAAAGGTGCAACGTTCAAGCAAAAAGGTGCAACTTCCGAGTTCAAAGGTGCAACGTTTGAGTAAAAAGGTGCAACTTCCGAGTTCAGAGGCTCAACGTTCGAGTAAAAAGGTGCAACTTCCGAGTTCAAAGGCTCAACGTTCGAGTAAAAAGGTGCAACTTCCGAGTTCAGAGGCTCAACGTTCGAGTAAAAAGGTGCAACTTCCGAGTTCAAAGGCTCAACGTTCGAGATAAAAGCTTAATTTTTGAGGTTCAGCAGTCTGGAATTTGAGCTAAAGTCCTAATATCTCAGGAGTCGAATAAGTCCGTGAGGTGACAAACATTGCACGACGGATTACTGCTATTTTGCTGCTAGAAACTGCCTTAGATACTAATTATGAAAAAGTCAAGCAATCCACTTACACTTGACCCAAGTAAATAAAGGTAAGGAAGTACGAATATAACCTATATATTACCCCCCTTTTTAAGGCTACGGTGTACACACATCTTTCTAGAAAACCAAAATCGTCGTAGATCCCCCTAAA
>NZ_CAWUDN010000193.1:0-7099 GCF_963920915.1 Nostoc sp. PCC 9305 | reverse complement strand
TTGACCTGAGTGCGATCGCAATAACAAACTGTTTGTTAATATGTCATTGCGAATGCAGCGTTAGCGGAAAGAAGCAATCGCCAAAGCTAGGATTAGTGAGCTTTGCTTTAGTGCGATCGCAATCACACCAGTAAAATTTACAATCCATCATATAAGTCTTTCCATTCTTGATTGATGCTATTGACTAAATCAATTTTCTTTTGTCTGGAACCTGCTTTAATTTGTTTTTCTCTACTAATTGCTGTATAAGCATCTTCAAATACCTCGTAATAAACTAATTTAGTAATGTTGTATTTATTAGTAAATCCTTCTATTATTTTCTCTTTGTGTTCATAAACTCTCCTTTGTAAATCCTTTGTTACTCCTGTATATAGGACAGTATTATATTTATTTGTCATGATATACAAATAATATTGCTTGCTCATTTATAATCTTTATTTGTGATAGAAACTCAGTCATAACAAATTTTTGTGATATTTGTCACTGCAAAATTATAAGTAAGTATATGGACAAAAATATTTATAGTCATTGCGAGGCATTGCGATTGCTTCATTCCGCTTCGCTCCATTCGCAATGACAATTTAAATTTATCATTGCAGGACTTCCCAATCTTCCAGAGGCACAGCAGGTTCAAAAGGATCGTCATAACGGTACGGTTCTTTGCCACGCAATGGGTACAAATTCGCTTCTTGGGGATGAGTGTGACTTTCTAGAATGATAATTTCAACGGCTTCCCCAGCCTGAAACGGTAAATCTTCAAGAATCAAGGTTCCGTTTTTAGTTAACTTTGTTTCAATTCGATGTGCTTTCATAGTTACTCCGCTAATTCTGAATCTAATAAATCAGCAAATGGTTTTATTTGTTGTAATCCTTCCTCACACCAATTATCATCCTTTTCCCCTTCTTCTAAATTAAATAATCTTTCTCTACACAGAATTTGTAACAACAGTGGCCAGCAGCAACTTTGTGTCAAAATCCACTCTACATCTTCGTCAGTGAAGGGAATGGGCGAACTTGCTATCAATTCTCGCGCTTCTGTCTCAGCTAATACTCCCAGATATGCGGTGTAGCCGAAAATATTGAAAAAAGGTGAACTGTGTCCTGTGTTTCGCGCCATTTCAATCGGTGATTCGGGGGTAGCCAAGACAAATGCTAGATTTCCGCTTGTGTGGTTAGTTGCCAAAGACCGCAAACATTCCCAAAAGCAATCGTCTAATTCTGGACAGCGTTGCAATCCAACACTAATCTCATCCAATAAGATGACTGTGGGAGAATGCAAATTATCGCTGACTACATCCATGAAACGATCTAAATCGCAAGGTGTCGGCACTTGCATCTTCAGTGATTCTAGGATGTACTTTAGCAGTCCTTCTCTACTTTGCATTCGTGCATCTTGCAAATCTACGAAAATCCAACAGTAATTTTCTGGATACGGTAGCCAGTCAGATTTTTGCTTAGGACGCAACTGTTCTACTGGGGTGGTGCTAATATTTTTGAGGTAGTGCAGCAGGGATGTTTTGCCACTGCGCTTTTTGCCAATAATGGCGGCGTTTTGCAGGGGATGACGTTTGAGTAAGTTGAAGAGACGTTTTAATTCTTTTTCGCGTCCAAAAAAGTAACGTGGTTGGGTAATGGGTGCGCCAGTGATGAAGGGCGATGCTTCCCCGTTAGTTGGTTGAGGTTTATTTGGTTGAGTTTCTGGTTCTTTGTATGCAATGTCTTGCCAGCCTAGTCCTAACTTAGCGCTAAGTTCTAGAAAATTCAGATAGTCAACAGGTTTACCGGTGAGGAAGTTTTTTACTGTGGATAAACCAATTCCTGCGCCACTGGCCAATGACTGCTGGCTAGGATAGCTGTTGCGTTGAAGTGCTGACTTTACTTTTTCAATATACTCTGGGGCTACTCGGAGCGATCGCGCCATCATTCCTCATCGAGAAACTGCTGTGAGTATATCAGGTTTTTATACTCGCTAAATAGCAAAGCTGTTTAGTCATAACGTCTTGCACTCTAGATATTAGAGTCATCCTCAACTTAACCGATAATCAACTAAAACTTGTCTAATCGGTGACTGTTTCTCAACTCAGTTCTCAGCCAGCACCAAGTTGTAATGAGAATGTAAGGAATTAAGGGCTTTGAAAATGAAACGAGAACTGGGAATTCTGCAAATTATCCTATCACTTTGCGGAGTGATGATGTTTGGTACAGTAACTTACGCTGCGATTAATATGGTGAATGGTCAATACCAAGTGGAAATATCGCTCAATACGAAGGGACTCATTATTAAGTCAGATATTGACAAAAGGCAATGCAAAGCAGTAGAAGACATTGCCCAAAAACAAGAAAGTACAAATTTAGACCAGAAGACAATTAATTAGGAGTAAAAATCAGTAATGAGTTAGAAGTTATTGATTCTAACTCATTGTGAATGAACCTCTGAGCTTCGTCGATGAACCTTTGAGCTTTATCGATGAACCTCTGAGCTTTGGCAATAAACCTTTGAGCTTCGTCGATAAACCTTTGAGCTTCGTCGATGAACCTCTGAGCTTTGTCGATGAACCTCTGAGCTTTGTCGATGAACCTCTGAGCTTCATCGATGAACCTTTGAGCTTCGTCGATGAACCTCTAAGCTTGGTGAATGAGTTTTTGATACTCGTGAATGAACCTTTGAGCTTCGTGGTTTTTTTTACGAACCGCAAAGGACGCATTCGCGTAGCGTCTCGTAGAGAAGGACGCAAAGAAAGAGAAGAAATATATCTATAAAATGAAGTAAAGCGGTGCGTTAGCCCTTGGTGTAACATACCTTACCAAAACACTAAAGGAGTAGACATTAATAAGGAGTTAGGAATAAATAACTCCTAACTCCTAACTCCTAACTCTTAACTCCTAACTCCTAACTTTTTACAACGCACAAGTCAACTCGCCGGCTTTTTGACTAAAGCGGTGATTCTCCCGATAATCTACGGGACAATCTATCACTGCGGGTACATCTTGAGCGAGGGCTTCTTTCAAAGTGGGAATCAAATCTAAAGCCGATTCAACTCGGTAGCCTTTTAAACCCATGCTTTCGGCTAATTTGACGAAATCAGGATTGCTAAAATGCACAAAGGATGAATTTCCTTTACCAAATTGATTTTCTTGCTTCCATTCAATTAACCCATAGCCACCATCATTGAAAATTATCGTGACAAAAGGCGTACCGACACGCAAGGCTGTTTCTAATTCTTGAGAATTCATCATAAAGCCGCCATCGCCTGTGACAGCCACGACTTTGCGCTTAGGATGAACGAGTTTTGCTGCTAAAGCGCCAGGAATAGCAATACCCATAGCTGCGAAGCCATTGGAAATTATGCAAGTATTAGGACTATGGCAATGATAATGACGAGCCATCCACATTTTATGTGCGCCAACATCAGAGATGACGATATCATCTGGGCCCATCACTTGCCGTAAGTCATAAATTAACTTTTGCGGCTTAATGGGAAATCCGTCATCATGGGCATACTGTTCGTAATCAGCCCGAATCTCCGATCTTAAGCTAATAGCAAAGGGATCGGGTTTGCCTTGTCTGTCTGCTAATTTTAAGATTTCATAGAGGGAATCTGAAATATCTCCCACAACTTCGGCGTTGGGAATATAACTACTATCAATCTCCGCCGGACTTACCCCAATATGCACAATTGGGATTTCACCATTCCGATTCCATTTTTTGGGGGAAAACTCAATCAAATCGTAGCCGATCGCAATTACTAAATCTGTGTTATCAAAAGCACAGGTAATGAAGTCTCTTTGCTGTAATCCCACTGACCACAAAGCTAGTTGATGTGTATAGGGAATAACACCTTTACCCATGAAGGTATTAGCAACAGGTATATTCAGCAAGGTAGCAAATTGCGTTACGGCATCACTTGCATGAGCGCGAATTGCCCCATTTCCGACTAAGATTAATGGGTTAACTGCTTGGCAAATTGCGGCGGCGGCTGCCCGAATGCTAGCAAAAGATGCATAAGTTTTTTCGCTATTATCCTTACGCAAAGGTTTGCCTTCGACGGGCATAGCAGCAATATTTTCTGGCAAATCGATGTGAACTGCACCAGGTTTTTCCGATTGCGATCGCTTAAATGCTTTCCGTACTACTTCTGGTGTAATACTCGGTCGCACTATCTGCTTATTCCACTTGGTAACAGGTGCAAACATTGCCACCAAATCTAAATATTGATGGGATTCAATGTGCATTCTATCTGTTCCCACTTGACCGGTAATGGCCACTAAAGGCGCACCATCGAGGTTAGCATCTGCGACCCCAGTCATCAAGTTGGTTGCCCCAGGGCCAAGAGTAGAAAGACATACTCCGGCTTTTCCGGTTAAGCGTCCGTAGACATCGGCCATGAATGCTGCACCCTGTTCATGACGAGTCGTAATAAATTTAATCGAAGAATGTTTTAACGCTTCCAAAACGTGCAGGTTTTCTTCACCAGGGAGTCCAAAAATATATTGCACTCCTTCATTTTCTAGGCACTGCACCAATAATTCTGCTGTATTCATTTTATTTTCCGACAACTCTATTAACGAATAAGACTTTTGTTCTTTGTCATTAGTCATTTGTCCTTTGTCCTTTGACCAATGACTAATGACTAATCATTTAACCCACACGGTTTTAACATTGACGAACTCATGTATACCTTGGATACTCAATTCTCTGCCATATCCAGAACGCTTGATGCCACCAAAGGGCAACCGAGGATCGGATTTGACCATACTGTTGATAAACACGGCACCAGCTTCGATTTCCTCAACCAAGCGATCGCTCTCTTGGTCGTTGGTTGTCCAAGCACTTGCACCTAAGCCAAAGGGTGAGTCATTAGCGAGTTTGATGGCAGCATCGATATCTGGAACCCGGAATAACAAGGCTACCGGGCCAAAGAATTCTTCTTTTGCAATTGGTGTGTCGGTGGGGATATCTATGATAATCGTTGGCGGATAAAAGTTTCCCGGACGATCTGATAAAGGATGTCCACCGGTGATGACTTTACCACCGCTGCTAATCGCACCTTGCACTTGTTGGTCTAAATCCTGGAGAATACCAGGAGTTGCCAGTGGGCCTAAATCGGTATCTGGTTGCATAGGATCGCCTACTTTTAGCGCCTCAAATTTTTCTAAAAGCAATTTTTCAAATTTGTCTGCGATCGCATCTGCGACAATAAAACGTTTCGCTGCAATACATGATTGCCCGTTATTTAACATCCGCGCTGTAGTAGCTGTGACAACTGCTGTCTCTAAGTCAGCACTTTCTAACACAATAAACGGGTCACTTCCTCCCAATTCCAAAACTGTTTTTTTAATTTGTTTGCCGGCGGCGACGGCGAGGGATGCACCTGCTGGTTCGCTTCCTGTCAAGGTGGCAGCTTTTACGCGCTCATCAGCCATTAAATCGGCAACTTTGGCAGCGCCTATTAATAGAGTTTGAAACGCACCTTCAGGAAAACCTGCCCGTCGAATAATATCTTCAATTGCCAAGGCACACTGCGGCACATTAGAAGCATGTTTGAGTAAGCCGACATTCCCCGCCATCAGGGCTGGTGCGGCAAAACGAAAAACTTGCCAGAAGGGAAAATTCCACGGCATCACCGCGAGAATCGCACCCATTGGTTGATAACGTACAAAACTCTGGCTGGCATCAGTTTTTACACTGACATCAGCTAGAAAACCAGGGGCGTGTTCGGCATAGTAGCGACAGACGGCGGCGCATTTTTCGACTTCTGCGATCGCAGCTTTAAATGGTTTACCCATTTCTAGAGTCATTAACTTAGCAAATTCTGCTTTGTCTTGCTCTAAAATATCAGCAGCTTTTTCTAGCCATTGCGATCGCGTCAAAAAACTAGTCTGACGATACTGTTCAAAAGTCTGACTGGCTAAATCGAGTTTAGCGACAATTTCTGTATCATTGAGCGCCTCAAAGGTTTTGAGCGTCTCCCCAGTGGCGGGATTAATGGTGGCGATCGCCATTACCTGACCTCCCGTTAAAAAATAGCTTGAAGTTGGCTTCCTAATGTTATACATATAAACTGAGGAAGCTACCACCCAAATTCTAGTCTTTTAGCCAAAAAATAGCTGCTGAATATTACGATTTCGCAATTTTAATTGAATTAAAGTATACCAATCGATCAGTATTAATATTGATGAATTAAATACAATTGAAGAAGAATTCAGAAGTCAGAATGAATCAGTGGGGGATTCAGACCCGCCAATGATTTAAGACCACTAAATCTTTTATTTAGTGGGGGTGCAAAAACGCCCTGGATTCATCTACCAGTCGCACAAAATTCATTCTGTTAGCGGTAGCGGGGCGTTTAGCCCATTCTGGCTCCTGACTCCTGAATTCTGTTTCGATAAAGTTGCTATAATTTGCACAATTGAGGAATCAAGCTATGACTCAAGTCTTAGGCAAAGTAGTTACATTCGATGAGTTCGTTGCTAAATATCCAGATAATAGGGGACAACGTTACGAACTATATGATGGAGTAGTAGTAGAAATGCCTCAACCGACAGGCGACCATGAAGAGATTGTTGTATTTTTATCAACAAAAATTACTTTAGAATATAGTCGTCTCAGTCTAACCTATGGTATACCAAAAACAGTATTAGTTAAACCACTTGAAAACGAATCAGCTTACTCGCCAGATTTGCTGCTCCTAAATCTTACTAATTTAGTTAATGAACCTCTGTGGAAAAAAGCATCAACTGTTACTAAAGCAGCATCAATTCCTTTAGTAATTGAGGTGGTAAGTACAAACTGGCGTGATGATTATCTGAAAAAATACGCTGACTATGAAGAAATGGGAATTCCTGAATACTGGATTGTCGATTATGGTGCATTGGGCGGTAGGGAATTTATTGGCAAACCCAAACAACCGACTATTTTAGTTTGCTGTTTAGAAGAAGGTGAGTATCGCGTTAGTAAATTTCGAGAAAATAACCGTATCCAGTCGCCAACTTTTCCAGAGTTAGATTTGACAGCAGAGCAAATTTTTAGTGCTGGCATAGTCGGTAATTCGTAATTCGTAATTCGTAATTCGTAATTCGTAATTCGTAATTCGTAATT
>NZ_CAWUDN010000192.1:0-7229 GCF_963920915.1 Nostoc sp. PCC 9305 | reverse complement strand
ATATCAGTAAAATTGCTCTTTCCTATTGTACTGGACTAGACTAATAACCGCTATAGTTACGTGTGAACAAGTTTTATACTGGAGTAATTATGAGTAAAAAATCAGAATGTGTTAACTGGCACTTTTCTAACGAGTTAGCAGTAAAACTTAACTTTCTTCCACGTGTATCCGCCCTTTGGTAGACTTGAAAACTGAAATAGGCAGATGAAACTACGCAAATTCAAGCAGCTGAGAGGGCAAACTCTGTGGAAAATTCACTTGGTTTAGAAATTATTGAAGTAGTAGAGCAAGCCGCGATCGCATCCGCAAAGTGGATGGGTAAAGGCGAAAAAAACATCGCTGACCAGGTAGCTGTGGAAGCTATGCGGGAGCGGATGAATAAAATCTATATGCGCGGTCGCATTGTGATTGGGGAAGGCGAACGCGACGACGCGCCCATGTTATACATCGGGGAAGAAGTTGGTATCTGTACCCAACCAAATGCCAGTAGTTTGTGTAACCCTGATGAATTAATTGAAATTGATATCGCCGTTGACCCTTGTGAAGGTACGAACTTGGTAGCTTATGGACAACCTGGTTCGATGGCTGTCTTGGCAATTTCTGAGAAGGGTGGATTATTTGCTGCTCCTGACTTTTACATGAAGAAGTTAGCAGCACCTCCCGCAGCTAAGGGCAAAGTAGATATCAACAAGTCAGCAACAGAAAACCTCAAGATTCTTGCTGAGTGTCTAGATCGCTCGATTGAAGAACTCGTGATCGTGGTCATGAAGCGCGAACGCCACAACGATTTAATTAAAGAAATCCGTGAGGCTGGAGCCAGAGTCGCCCTAATTTCAGACGGAGATGTGGGTGCAGCCATTAGCTGCGGTTTTGCTGGAACTAACATCCACGCGCTGATGGGTATCGGTGCGGCTCCTGAAGGTGTAATCTCGGCAGCAGCAATGCGTGCTTTGGGTGGACACTTCCAAGGTCAACTGATTTACGATCCAGCTGTCGTAAAAACGGGTCTAATTGGAGAAAGCAGAGAAGCCAATATCGACCGCTTAAAGTCTATGAATATCAATGACCCCGATAAGGTCTATGATGCTCATGAGCTGGCATCTGGTAAAACTGTTCTGTTCGCTGCTTGCGGTATTACCAGTGGTAATCTCATGGAAGGTGTACGTTTCTTCAACGGCGGAGCTAGAACTCAAAGCTTGGTAATTTCTAACCAATCGAAAACTGCTCGATTTGTTGATACGATTCACATGTTTGGTGAACCCAAGACTCTCCAACTGAACTAATTTTTAGGGAATGGGGAATGTTAAAAGTAGGGGTAAAGCATTTGGAAAAAAATATTTCGATAAAACGGAAAAATATTCACCCAAATGCTTCATCCTTACACTAGTTAGTAGTTAGTATTTAGTGATTAGTTATTGTTTGTTGGTTGAAAAAACTATCAACCAATAAATAATAATTCCCCATTCCCTATTTCTCACTCAATGCCCGATTGCCAACTACCAATTAGTAACTACGATTTAGCAAATGAATATAGCAGTGGTGGGGTTAAGCCATAAAACAGCCCCAGTAGAAGTCCGGGAAAAACTGAGCATTCCAGAACCACAAATTGAAAGTGCGATCGCTCAACTGGCCAGCTATCCTCATATTGATGAAGTTGCAATTCTTAGCACTTGTAACCGTCTGGAAATTTACATTGTCACCAGTGAAGCAGACCAAGGTATTCGGGAAGTAACGCAGTTTCTTGCGGAATACAGTAAATTGCCCGTGATTTCTCTGCGACAACACTTATTTATGCTGCTCCATGATGATGCCGTGATGCACGTTATGCGGGTAGCAGGTGGTTTAGATAGTCTGGTACTCGGAGAAGGTCAAATTCTGGCTCAGGTGAAGACTACTCACAAACTGGGACAGCAATATAGTGGTATAAAAACCATTTTGAATCGATTATTTAAACAAGCGCTGACAGCTGGTAAGCGAGTTCGCACTGAAACTAGTATTGGTACTGGTGCTGTCTCTATCAGTTCGGCAGCTGTGGAGTTAGCACAGATAAAAGTGGCAAATTTGGCAGCTTGTCGAGTAGTAATTCTGGGTGCTGGTAAAATGTCGCGGCTGCTGGTACAACACCTAATTTCTAAAGGTGCTGTGGAAATTAGTATTGTAAATCGCTCTCGCGATCGCGCCCAAGAATTAGCAAAGCTGTTCCCTCAACAACCGATCAAAATTCATCCACTATCGGAAATGATGAGCGTAATTGCCGATAGTGATTTGGTATTTACAAGTACTTCGGCAACAGAGCCAATACTTGATCGGGCCAAATTGGAAATGGTTGTAGAAGTTCAGCGCTCTCTAATGTTATTTGATATTTCCGTGCCGCGTAATGTTCATGCGGATGTAAATGAATTGGAAAATGTGCAGGCGTTTAATGTGGATGATTTGAAGGCAGTAGTAGCGCAAAACTACGAAAGCCGTCGGAAGATTGCACAAGAAGCAGAGAAACTTTTAGAGGAAGAAGTGGAAGCCTTTGATATTTGGTGGCGCAGTTTAGAAACTGTTACCACTATTAGCTGTCTGCGAAATAAAGTCGAAACCATTCGCGAACAAGAGTTAGAAAAAGCTTTGTCGAGATTGGGTTCGGAATTCGCCGAAAAACATCAAGAGGTGATTGAAGCATTAACGCGGGGAATTGTCAATAAAATTTTACATGACCCGATGGTGCAATTGCGATCGCAGCAAGATGTGGAAGCCAGACGGCGCTGTATGCAAACTCTGCAAATGCTGTTTAACCTTGATGCAGAAGAACAGTTTAGTTAAATTCAACAACGAGATCCCCGACTTTTTTGAAAAGCCGGGGATCTAAGCTTTTAAATTAGATATACTTCTAATTAGATACCTATCTAATTAGAAGTTAGTTATGCAACCAGAGCAATTTAACATATTACTCCGCTTTTTCAAGGCATTAGCGGATGATAGTCGATTGAAGATTGTAGGTATCCTGGCGAATCAGGAGTGCAGCGTCGAAGAATTGGCGGTGCTACTGCAACTCAAGGAACCAACGGTATCCCATCATTTAGCGAAACTTAAAGAGCTAAATTTAGTAACAATGCGTCCTGAAGGTAATAGCCGTCTATATCAATTGGATAGCGAGGCTTTACAAAGCATTAGCAAGGAAATTTTTACACCTGAGAAAATAGCATCCTTGATTGGGGATGTGGATACTGAAGCTTGGGAAAGCAAAGTGTTAAAAAACTATTTCGAGGACAATCGCCTCAAAGAAATTCCTGCTAGTCGGAAAAAGCGTCTAGTTATTCTTAAGTGGTTAGCAAACCAGTTTGATGTAGGAGTCAACTATCCTGAACGTTTGGTAAATGATATTCTCAAACGCTACCATATCGACAGCGCCACCCTGCGACGAGAGTTGATTGCTTGCCAGTTAATGCAGCGAGAAAATGGCATTTATTGGCGTACAGCATAGATATGGAAGATGAATAAACCGCACAATCATAGGTTGTATTTTTATGCAGTTAGAAACACAAAAATTCTATTACACACCTGAAGAATATTTAGAAATTGAAGAAAAGGCAGTATATAAAAACGAATACCGTGATGGAGAAATTGTACCGATGACGGGTGGCACTACAAATCATAATAAAATTGCTTTAAATTTAGCTGCATCCTTAAAAATTGCTTTAAGGCGTAAAAATTATGATGTTTATATTGGTGATGTGCGTTTATGGATACCCCGTTATCGGCAGCATACATATCCTGATGTGATGGTGATTGAGGGACAACCTATTTATACAGGAACCAGTACAACAACGGTTATGAACCCAATGTTAATTGCTGAAGTTTTATCTAAATCAACTAAAAATTATGACCAAGGCGATAAGTTTCTTTATTATCGCTCTATTCCTGAATTCAAGGAATATATTTTAATCGATCAATATCAGTATCACGTGATGCAGTATGTAAAAACTGCGGAAAGTCAATGGTCATTTACTGAACTTGAACACGAATCTGCAACTTTATCACTGCAAACGGTTGATTTTCAAATTGAATTGCGCGACCTTTATGAGCAAGTAAATTTTGCAGAAAATAACGAAGATTAAAATAATTCGTAATTCGTAATTCGTAATTCGTAATTCGTAAGAACTCTCAAAATGTTGAAAAAAGAAATTTTATAGAACTATTGTCAAAAATCACCTATCGAATCGGGATTGTAATTACAAACTCTGCACCCTGTTCCGGTAATGAAATGCACTGTAACGAGCCACCATGTTTTTCAGTAATAATCTGGTAGCTAATTGATAATCCCATACCAGTACCTTTACCAACAGGTTTAGTGGTGAAAAAGGGGTCAAATAGATGTGACTGGATTGCTTCTGGAATTCCTGTGCCATTATCAGCAATATGAACAACGACAGTTTCATTCACCTGGGTTGAAGAAATCCGAATTATTGGTTCTGGACAAAGCCCATTTTGAAAAGCCTCTTCTAAAGCATCAATCGCATTTGCCAAGATGTTCATAAATACCTGATTTAATTGTCCTGCAAAGCACTGAATTTTAGGTATTTCACCATAGTCTTTAATCACTGTGATTTGAGGGCGATGGCTTTGGGATTTGAGACGATATTGTAAAATTAACAGGGTACTGTCAATCCCTTCATGGATATCAGCGATTTTAAACTCGGCTTCATCTAAACGAGAGAAGATTCTTAAACTAAGGACAATTTCCCGAATGCGACTGGCTCCAATCTTCATGGAAGTCAACATTTTAGGCAAATCTTCGGTTAAATATTCAATATCAGCTTCTTCTTTAGCATTTTGAATTTCTGGTTCTGGGTAGGGGTAATATTTTTGATAAAGTTGAAGTAACCACAATAACTGTTGAGTATAATCATCAGTGTGCTTGAGATTGCCATAGATGAAATTAACTGGATTGTTGATTTCATGAGCAATACCAGCAACCAACTGTCCTAAAGAAGACATTTTTTCTTTCTGGATTAATTGGGACTGAGTAAGCCTAAGTTCTTGTAAAGTTTGCTTGAGAACAATATTTTTTTGTCGCAGTGCTTGTGTTCGTTCTTCTATTTTAGATTCTAGTGTTTGGCTATAAACTTCTAGCTTTTGATTCGCTTCATATTGTTCTGCTAGCAGTACTTTTACCTGTTGAATTAACTGGTTAAAAGAAATGGCTAAGATTCCAACCTCGTCTTCAGTTGTTACGGGAGCTTGGAGATCAAAATTAGATTCTTGAGTAACTCGTTGTGCCACATGTGTGACAGCTTTGAGTGGACGAGTAATTGTTCGCGAAATTAAAAACCCAGTAATTGCTAAAATACTACTTCCCAATAAAAATAATAGTCCTAAATGTTGCCATAACTTATATTGAGCAACCTCTAACAATGATATGGAATACAACACTGTAGTTGTTAAAGACTGACTTGCTCCTGTAAATACAATACTTTTGGCTAAATAGTTTTTGTTATCAATAGTGATTCGCCTAGCGGGCAAATCAGGATCAGGAAATTGCCAAGTTCCGCTTTTGGATGCCAACAAGGTTGCCGCAACTACACGATTTTGTCTCTGGACAATCAGATGTTTAGAGGAACCCGCAGCAATTTGTTGCAGTAGAGTATCGTCTACTAAGTTACCAATGATGATTCCTCCCAAGAGTCCTGCTGATGATTTGATTCCATTTGTTACTACTTGTAGAACTTGTTGCTTGCTTTCTACATCTACCAAATCGACTAAATGCGCTCCTCTACTAGCAGTGCTAGTAACTATTTTGTCTAGAAACTTGGCTTGACTTAACGAGTTATTCCGTAAATCTATGAGGACATTGCCCTGAGTATCGATTACCTTAATCCAATCCAATTTCAAAACAGACTTCAGTGGTAATAATATCTGCAAAAGCAACCCTTGATTACGCTGTTTAACAGCCTGATTCAGCATATCTCGATTAGCAATTAGCTCGATTTCAGTTTCTAGTGTTTGCTGTTCATGCTGAAAATCCTGATAAACTCGTTCGCTAAAACTACCGATTTGTTGGCTAAAGTTCTGATTCAAACTATCCGTAAACCACTGTCCTAACACGACTAAGCCCAACATAAAGACGCTAAGACAAACTGCAAGCAGCGGTAGAACAATTTTTTGGCTGAGTCTCAGCCCCCTGAAAAATCTCTGCATGGGATATTCAATTTATTTGGCAGTAACAAAGCCATTATTTTGTAGTAGTTTTTCGCCTTCTTTGCTAAAGATAAAATCAATAAAACCCTGAGTAGTTGCTGAAGGTGATTTTTCCCAGAGAATACCTATGTGACGCACCATTTGATATTTACCAGTGGCAAAGTTTTGTGCTTTAGGAGCAATACCATTGAGACTGAGATGATTAACAGGCAATTTATTGATGAGGGAAGATGCCAAAGAAAAAGCACCGAGGGAATTAGGAGTACTTTGTAAGGTTTCGATCAGTTCTCCTTCTTTATTCAAAATCACGGCTTTAGCTGTAGTCTTTTCTTCTCCCAAATAATATTTTCGCAATAACTTTTTTGCTGACTCGTCTTCGGGTCTATCTAAGAGTACAATATCTGCGTTAGCACCGCCTAATTCTCGCCAATTTGTGATGTCACCTTTGTAAATGGCTTTTAATTGCTTGGTTGATAAGTTAGTAACACCTTTAACACTGTTATGGGTGGCGACAACTAACAAATCTTGTGCAAGTTCCCGATATTGAATTTTCCCGTTATCTTCTTCTGGTTTGAGTTTATGACTGCTACCAGCGATATCAATAATATCGTTTTTTAGGGCTGCGATCGCACCTTCAGATTGGCTATTGGAGATAAACTCAACTTTGACAGTTTTATTTTGGGATTGATAAGCTTGTCCTAAAAGTTTTAAAACCGTTACTGTTGAACTGGAACCACCAATTTTGATAAGTTTTTTAGTTTGAGAATCGGCTTGGTTAGTAACTTGATTAGCATTGGTTAAATCAGTTGGTTTGACTGAGTTACAACCGCACATACCAAAGAAGATGATGCCGACAATCATTGACTGAGCAATCTTTTTCATAAGTGAGTCTTGAAATATCCAAAACTAGATATCTATCCTAAACTTTCATAACTTAATATTCCCGAATACTTATAAAATGTAACGGGTAAATGAAATAATTCATCATAAATCAGGACTTACGCAACTGGCACAAATAGCGGGCGGGGCTACACCCCGCCACG
>NZ_CAWUDN010000191.1:0-7455 GCF_963920915.1 Nostoc sp. PCC 9305 | reverse complement strand
ATAACTCATAACTCATAACTCATAACTCATAACTCATAACTCATAACTCATAACTACTCCCCACCCCTCCTCATACTTTGCATGACGACAACTAAGATGCCGATAAATCCGAGAATTGGCAGTGCGATCGCCCAAGTTGGTAATTGTTGAGATTGACCCTCTACTAGATCGCCATTGACATTTCGTAGGTTTTGTGTCTGTGTAGACCCGCCTCCTGCCACAGTCACTTCAAATTTGAATTCAAAGGGTTTGAATCTTGCCCCAGAGACAGGTTTTCCATTTAGTTGCAACTCATAAAGACCTGGTTTGGGAAAGACAACTTCTGCACCTGGGATGCCTTTATAACGTTCGGCTGACACAGGTTGTAACTGTGGTTCTAACAGCGGTGGCTCTCCGGCTGCATAAGGTTCGGCATAAACAGCCAACTGACAATTACACTGCGATAGGGGAATCACCTTTCCACCTCTGCGGGTAAGTGCAAACCAGGCTTGGCTTGCTTCTCCAGCAGTGGGATTATCATTTGGTTCAATGTGGAGAGTACCGCCTACATCTGAGCCTACTTCTACCTTGTGAGCAAAAGCAGGGTAAAGATTAGTTATTGATATAACTAAGCAACTCAGGAATAATAAATACTTTATTGTTCTTTGATTTTTCCAGAAAATGCCTTTGAGAGGGTAACGCTTCTGTTTTTGACTCGTTGGGATGGAGCCAGAAAATAAGGATGATTTACCGCGATTTGATTGGGGGAACATAAAACTTTTCTACGGCTAACTTTGACCAAAAAAAGCGCGAGCGCACTAGCAAAACACTGAGAGTAACAATTACCACCAGTACTGCCGCTAATTTATTTCCCCAAGTTGATTGCAAGGAACCCAGATAATGGGAACCAATCAACACAGTATGAATGGCACTCAAGAGCAAGGCTGGCACACCCAATAGATGAATCTGTCGCCAACGCTTGCCCAAAGATTTTTGCAACGATTCCCAACTTGTAAAAGCGGCGGGGGACATTAATACCAATGCTACAGCACCCGCAGCCATCCCCCACTGAAATTCTGGTGGCAGAAACGAAAAGGCGGCAAAATTCCATTGCAATGAGTGTTCTATCATGTGGAAGGTGTGAACCACAGAAAGCACAAAAGATCCCACACCCAAGCCGCGACGGTAACGCAGTGGTGAAGCCCACAAGCCACTAATCGGACGCGCAATTAACGCCAAAATTAAGCAGATTAAGGCGGCGTGTCCGGTGTAATCTACCATTGTGTCGCCAGTCCGCAGCAAGGTGATAACGCCAATGGTGAGTGTTACCCAACTGCCTAATCGAAACAACTGACTGCGCCTGTCTTTACTTACCAAAGATGTGGAAACGCCCACACCTAGCATCGTAGGCAAGGTTCCCAAGCCAAAAGCCAGCATAGTAGCTGTACTCATCCATAAATTGCCAGTTTCAGCGGCTTTAATTTGGGCAGCATACAGGAAGCCACAGGGCATTAAACCCCAAGTCATCCCTAAAAGCATTGGCGTCCACCATTTGGTTTTTAAGGAAAGTTTAACCATTCCTCTGCTGAGGCGATCGTGTAAACTACCTTGTAATAGGGGATGTAACACCGGAATGCGCGGTAGTAAATCGGGTTTTACTTGTCCTAAGCCAAACCAAATCAACATCACACCAGTTAGAATTGCCATCCAGCGCCGGAAGTCGCTGCCAATACCTGCTAGCTGTCCACCTTGCAGCAATACCGAACCTAGCGCCCCAATGCCAGCACCGACTAGAGCATAGCTCAACATCCGCCCCAGGTTTAGCAGGATATGAAATTTTAATTGCTGTTGCCAAGTATCGGGCTTTTCTAAGGTTGATGTCCGTCCCAAAGAGACTGTTTGTGGGCTTTTCGGCTGATGAGACAGAGAAAATGCCACTGTTAGCGGGCCACACATCCCAAAGCAGTGTCCAAAACTCCCCAGGAACCCCAGGACTGCAATCAGCAACAAATCTACCATAAAAAAAGTTCCGAGTTCTGAGTCATGAGTCCTGAGTGTAAGAATAAAGATTTTGAAGAAGTAATTAAGAAATTCTTTTCTTCTTTGCTCAGTACTCAGCACTCTTCTAGTGGGGCACTTTACGTGAAGTTGCGATCGCTGTCAAAAGACAAAGCGTCAAACTTGATGTTTTCTCTAGGAAATGTAATTTATCTAAACTTTTGCTGACAATTGCCTAAATTCTGTTATCAAGCGCTAAGTAGGTAAGCAAAATAAAATCAAACTATGTTGACAAAAATAAATGAGGCTAAAACCCTTTTATCTCCTGATTTTTGCCTTCTATTTTCTGCCTCATTCCAACAACAAATATTTATACCCACTACTGATTAAGCCGTAAAAAAATAATACGAAATAATCTTTTTTGAGATATTTTATGTTTTTCTTTCCTAAGGATTACTACTAGCGATCGCTACATTGATAATGTTGTACCGAAAGCCAATAAACAAGTTGCAAAAATTCATTCAAAAACAAAGTTATTTACATATAGGGGTTTTTCTGGCAACTATCTTAAGCATCATATTATTCAGTTGGATAGCGCTCTCGCAGCAACCAGTTACCCTCAATCTGTTAATGACTGCCCCTGATGCCGAACCTTGGAGGCAGGGTTTAATTAGAGACTTCGAGGCTGAGAATCCTGGTATTCGCATTAACTTAGTTGAAGGGCCGAATGCCACAAATTTGCTCGAAGACCTGTATACCTCATCTTTTATCTTGGGTGAATCCCCTTATGACCTGATTAATATGGATGTGATCTGGACATCCAAGTTTGCTGCTGCTGGATGGTTGCTACCTTTAGGCGATCGCATTTCTAAAGAGGAGTTAGGAGCATTTTCATCCCAGGATGTAGAAGGGGGACGTTATCAAAACCAGCTGTACCGCATTCCAGTGCGTTCCGATGTGGGAATGCTCTACTACCGAGAAGATTTAATCAAACAAGCGGGATTAAAACCGCCAGAAACATTTGATGATTTGCTCCGAATTTCCCAAGTTTTGCAGAAGAAAAACCAGGTGAAGTGGGGCTATGTTTGGCAGGGTCGCCAATATGAAGGACTTGTGGCGATGTTTGCAGAAATCCTCGATGGCTTTGGTGGCTTCTGGGTTAAACCCGACACCCTCGAAGTTGGACTAGATCGACCAGAAACATTACAAGCCATTGAGTTTCTGCGTAGTACCATCAGCGAAGGCGTTTCTCCTCCTGGAGTCACAACCTATCAAGAAGAAGATACGCGCCGTTTGTTTCAAAGTGGTCAAGTAGCGTTTTTACGTAGTTGGCCTTATGCGTGGCCTCTAGCCCAAGCAGAAAATTCGCCAATCCGGGGCAAAATTGCGATTAAACCGATGGTTCATGCTCCTGGGAAGACGGGAGCGGCTTGTTTAGGGGGCTGGGGTTTAGGGATTTCTAAAACCTCTAGACATCCTGAAGAAGCTTGGAAAGCAATTAAGTATTTTACCAGTCGGGAAGCACAGCGCCGATTCATTTTCAGTGCAGGTTATGTGCCCAGTCGCCGGGATTTGTTTACAGCCCCAGAGATTGTTGCTAAATACCCCCACTATCCGCAGTTATTGCAGGTCGTAGACAATGCAGTTTTACGTCCACCGATCGCGCAATATGCTCAAACATCAGATATTTTACAGCGTTATCTCAGCGCCGCGTTATCCGGTCGGATGAATTCGGAACGAGCAATGCAAGCTGCGGCGGCTGAAACGCGCCGATTGTTGGGTGCAGGGGGAGTTAGAAGTTAAAGCATTGGCTTAAGGGACTTCCAAGAAATAAATTATCCAAATAAACGAACCACAGAGACACAGAGAACACAGAGAGAGGAAAAATAGAGAGAGTTTTTGCGTCAGTTTTGGAACATTTTTTTGATTTGGAAGTACCTAAAGACAATACAGTTCAGTTAAGCAATTTTTTCCTTCTCTTTCTTCTCTCTGTGTACTCTGCGCCTCTGTGGTAGCCTGCGGCAAGCCGTACCACTTCGTGGAAGCAAGCTACGCGTAGCGTCTCGTAGAGAAGCGTCTACGTTAAAAAAAATGACTTTGACAAAGAGTGCTAGCCTTACCTGAACCGTATTGCCTCATAACAAATGACAAATTTACATACACTTAGAAATCGAGAACAACAGACAGCCTGGATCTTACTAACACCCGCATTGCTGCTGTTGTTGTTTGTATTTGCCTACCCGATTTTACGAGCATTTTGGTTAAGCGTATTTACTAGAAATTTGGGAACAGAGCTACAATCCGTATTCTCTGGTTTGGACAATTATGTGCGGATGGCTGGAGATGGTCGTTTCTGGCAGAGTTTGTGGGCGACAACCGTGTTCACAACAGCATCAGTCATCTCAGAACTGCTGCTAGGACTGGGGATTGCCTTAGTTCTCAATCAGGCGTTTTTTGGTCGGGGCATAGTGCGTACAACCGCCATTATCCCTTGGGCTTTGCCTACTTCTCTAATTGGTCTGGCGTGGGCTTGGATTTTTAACGACCAGTTTGGGGTTGTGAACGATATTCTGCTGCGCCTGGGACTGATTAAGACTGGGATTAATTGGTTAGGAGAGCCAACGTTGGCAACGATCGCACTGGTTTTTGCTGATGTTTGGAAAACTACGCCGTTTATCAGTATCCTGTTGTTAGCTGGGTTGCAGTCGATATCAAAAGACCTTTATGAAGCTTACTCGGTCGATGGGGCAACTGCTTGGCAAAGTTTCCGCAATATTACCCTGCCATTGCTGCTGCCGCAGATATTAATTGCAGTGCTATTTCGGTTTGCTCAAGCTTTCGGGATTTTTGACTTGGTTGCTGTGATGACTGGGGGTGGCCCTGGTGGTGCTACGGAAGTGGTGTCATTGTACATTTACTCCACGGTGATGCGCTACTTAGATTTTGGTTATGGAGCAGCCCTGGTAGTAGTGACATTTTTAATATTAATTGCGGCGGTGGCGATCGCTAGTTTCTTGCTTAACAAATACCGTGCCAAAACATCAGGAGCCATTTAAGCTATGAGTGTAACTCCCCAAACAGTTGCAACGACTCCAAAACGAACAGGGGGAACCAAGTTTTCTCTGAAAAAAATCTTGCTGTTCATCATAGTTGTATTAATAGTGCTATTTAGCCTAGCACCAGCTCTATGGCAATTGCTAACCTCGTTTAAAGTGAATGAGGATATTGCCGCCGTTCCTACTGTCTATTTCCCCACACGATTCACTTTTAATCACTACATTGAGTTATTTACTCGTCGTCCATTTTGGCGCTACATCTTCAACAGCGCTTTTGTGTCGATTACTTCTACCGCTGTAGCTTTAGCGATCGGCGCACCTGCGGCTTATGCTCTCGCACGGTTACGCCCTTGGGGAGAAAAAGTTATCCTCGCCAGCATTTTAATTGTTACTTTATTTCCTGGAATTCTCTTGTTCTTAGGACTATTAGAAATTATCCAAGCGCTGAAATTGGGCAATAATTATCTGGCGCTGATTATACCCTACACTGCGATCAATTTGCCGCTAACAATTTTAGTCCTTAAAAGCTTTTTTGAACAATTACCAAAAGACTTGGAAGATTCTGCTAGGGTCGATGGCTACAACACTTTTCAACTACTGTGGCAAATCGTGCTACCCATGACCCTTCCCGCCTTAGTAACTACTGGAATTCTTACCTTTATTTTTGCTTGGAACGAGTTTATCTTCGCTCTCACGTTTATGACGCGTGAAGAGTTGAAGACAATTCCGGTTGCTGCGGCTCAGTTGGGTGGTGCGACAATATATGAAATTCCTTATGGCCCGATCGCTGCTGCAACTGTCATCGGGACATTACCCCTGATTTTACTAGTTTTGTTTTTCCAGCGCCGGATTGTCCAAGGTCTTACCGCTGGTGCTGTCAAGGGATAAGGGGGAGCAGGGGGAGCAGGGGAGCAGGGGAGCAGGGGAGCAGGGGAGCAGAGGAGCAGAGGCAGAAGAATTACATAGCCAGTTCCCAATGACAAATGACCAATGACCAATGAAAAATGACAAATGAAAAATGGCTAAACTCGAACTTAAAAACTTGAATAAAACCTACAGTCCTAAAGTCGTCCCTGTCAAAGACGTTAGTTTAACTGTAGATAACCATGAGTTTCTCACTTTACTTGGCCCTTCTGGCTGTGGTAAATCCACGGTTCTACGCATGATTGCGGGTCTTGAGGAACCGACTCGCGGTCAAATCGAGATTGGGGAGGTGGATGTCACCTATAAACGAGCAAGCGATCGCAATATTGCAATGGTATTTCAAAGCTATGCACTCTATCCTCACATGACGGTGTACGAAAACCTCGCTTCTGGACTCAAGCTGAAAAAAGTCCCACCGACAGAAATTAAACAGCGAGTGGCAGAAGTGGCAGAAGTTTTGGGATTAGCAGAGTTAATGAACCGCAAGCCTGGCCAAATGTCTGGAGGTCAACGGCAACGGGTTGCTGTCGGTCGTGCTTTGGTGCGTAATGCCGATGTCTACCTACTGGATGAACCTTTAAGTAACCTGGATGCACTATTGCGAGAAAGAGTCCGAGCCGATATCAAGCAAATTTTTGCCGCTCAAAAAGTGCCAGTTGTCTACGTTACCCACGACCAAACTGAAGCGATGACGCTCTCTACGAAAGTTGCATTGCTCAATGATGGCTATGTCCAGCAACTCGACCCGCCTGACCGCATTTATAACCATCCAGCTAATCTATTTGTGGCTGGATTTGTTGGTAGTCCGCAAATGAATTTGCTGACTCTACATTGTAAGGGACAATACGCGCTCCTGGGTAATTTCCAAATACTTCTCCCAGATATACCAACTGTACCACCGCAGATTGTTCTGGGAATCCGCCCAGAGAATGTCCGCATAGCTCAACCAGGTGATACCCAGACTATTCAAGGGCGAGTGTTTTTAGTGGAAAACTTGGGTATGCATTATTTGGTTAGTGTCAAGGTTGAGGGTTCACAAACTGGAGCGATTACAGTACGTGCTTTGTTGCCAACAGACCAAAATTGGAGTAACGAGGATATTACACTCGCATTGCCCCCTGAAGATATTCACTGGTTTGATGTGCAATCTGGCCATGCTCTTGTTAAAAGACAAATGTTAGGTTAACGCAAGCAAGAGACGTGATGGATCGCCGTCTCTACGATACAGGTCAAACGACTTCTCCAAAAAATGTTATTTTTTGGCGATCTCTGCCAATCCCAAAAATAAACCTCGTGCTACGCGAGGTTCTACGAGGTGTTATTTACGGATGTGGAGGCAATAGTCGATTGATTGCGTGTGATGCGGTTAGGATTAGATTTGAAACTCTGTCACTAGTTCCATAACGACAGACAAAATCTTTAAAACCCTTCTGCCTTCTGCATTAAGAGGTTGTTTGAAAAGTGGTTGGCTGTGATTTTAGGCACTTATTGATCCCCC
>NZ_CAWUDN010000190.1:0-7528 GCF_963920915.1 Nostoc sp. PCC 9305 | reverse complement strand
GCTTGCGGGGAGGGGTTGGGGGTGGGGTGTTAGGGACTTTTGCAAGAGGTCTATTGTTAATATATGGCAAGACAGTTCAGTTAAGCAATTTTTTCCTTCTCTTTCTTCTCTCTGCGTCTTGGCGGTTCGTTAAAAAATAGACTTGGATAACAGAGTTTTAGCCTTAACTGAACTGTATTGTAATATATGGGTCATTTTCCTCAATATATCTTCTTACACCAGAGGTAACAATATTTCAAATTTTGTACCTATATCAATCTGTGAATGAAAATTCAATTTTCCACCATGTCTCACAGTAATAATTCGATAACTTACTGCTAAACCAGTATTTTTACCATTCTTTGTTTCCAGAGAAAAAGACTCAATAATTTGCTGTTTTAATTCTTCAGACATTCCAGAGCCATTGTCAGCAATGCGAATTAAAACCCAGCGAGAATCTGGTGCATCTGGGTTGCTTGCTTCTTGTGATATAACTTCTGTGGTAATCTCAATTCGCGGTTTTTGAACAGTCTTTGTCTCTTCTAAATGTAACTGCTGTCGCACTCCTTCATTGAGTAAAATATCCACAACTTCACTTAAAATATTCATCAAAACCTGGTTTAATTGCCCCATAAAGCAATATACTGGGGGTAATTGACCGTAGTATTTGACGATTTCGATTTCTCCTTGAAGACGGCTATTAATTAATAAAATAATGCTATCTATACAGGCGTGTAAGTCTACTGGCTTGGGAAAAAGTTCATCAATATGACAGAAGTTTTGCAAGCTAGTAACTAGTTTTTTTAATCTTTCCGCTCCCGTGCGAATACTAGCAAGCGATCGCGACAAATCTTGTTCTAAAAAATCAAATTCAATTTCTTCTTTAATTTGATTAATTGCCTGAGAAACTGATGGTAACTCTAGATCGTAAGCTGCTATGAGTTTGAGTAAATCTTGACTGTAGTTTGAAACATAAATTATGTTACCCCAAATAAAACCCACTGGGTCTAAAACTTCGTGGGCTACGCCGTCTACTAAACGCCCCAAGTTTGCCATTTTATCATTTTGAATCATTTGGGCTTGACTGCGTTCATAGCGGATCAGATTGTCGATTCCCCGAATTTGCCAAGAAATAATATTCAATTCTTGGACATCTAACAATCTATAAGCACCAGATTCGGTTTCTACTACAATTGGTTCTGCTAATAATTCTGGCGATCGTTTTAGGCTAAGTTGCATCGTTGTTAAAATCGATGTTGTATCAGTAACCAGCAACATCGATGTCCGCACATAGCTGTAGAGAACAGCTAATGGTTGCTGAACAAATAACTCTTGTCCGAATGGACGAATCAAAAATTCTAGTAGTCGCCGCCGCGAAATCATCCCAATGAAATGTCCCTGTTCTACCAAAATTACTCCTGGTAGCAAGGGGTATTTGTCCAAAAAACTAGCCACTTCCATCCCGGTGTGGCTGATTTCCACCGAGAAATTATACATTGGTAGTTCTTGGAGGGTTGAATCTAAATCAAGATCGCGATCGCTACCCTCAGACAAAAATGGTGGTGAAATTTGGCAACTGAATTCTTCTGGCACTACACACCCTGATTTTTTCAAAGACAGGTAAAGAATAAGTTAATATTTTACATTCTGCCACCCTCAAAATCCGATTTTAGTTTAGGTATCTAATAAAACTAGTGGTCTGTCAAGCTGAAAATCTTTCTCAGACGACTGGAAGTAATTGGTGTGCAATTGATAATCTGGGTGGAGAATATTGAGAAAGCGATGTCTACGACGGGCTACGCCTACGCAAGTTAAACTAAAAATAACCTTTACGAAGAGTGCAAAGGTAGCGTTATGACCTCTGTAACTAATCCACCCAACGCTCTTACTCCTTTTCCCTTCCCGGATCATACTCAACTTCCTGAGTCTAATGGTACTTTTGTGAAAAATTGGCAAGAGCATCCCCAAAGCCTTCTACTAACTGACTCAATTACACCCCTCCTTAAGCAATTAAACCCTGAAGGTGAATACTGTATAGGGCAAGACTTAGGGATTTACTGGCGGTTGACCGATCCCCTTGAAAAAGGCGCAGAAGCACCAGATTGGTTTTATGTACCGAATGTACCATTTTTGCTCAATGGGCAAACGCGACGTTCTTATGTGATGTGGCGAGAGTTTATTGCCCCGTTGATTGTCTTAGAATTTGTCTCTGGGGACGGTAGTGAAGAGCGAGATAAAACTCCTTTGAAGGGTAAATTTTGGATTTATGAGCAGGTGATTCGTCCTGCCTTCTACGGCATTTATGAAGCGAGTAAAGCCAGCCTAGAAGTTTATCATCTAATTGAAGGACAGTATCAAGTTTTACCAGCAAATGAACGAGGACATTATCCTATAGTTGCTTTGAGTGTTGAATTAGGTTTATGGCAGGGAGTTTATCAGAATGTGGAATTACCCTGGCTGCGTTGGTGGGATTTACAAGGTAATTTGTTGTTGAGTGGCGATGAAAGAGCAGAACTGGAATCGCAAAGAGCAGAACAAGAATCCCAAAGAGCCGAACAAGAATCCCAAAGAGCCAAACGCCTAGCTGCCCAATTGCGATCGCTTGGCGTTGAACCAGAAACCTGATATCCTACTTACGAATTACGAATTACGAATTACGAATTACGAATTACGAATTAAAAAAGGGCTGGTGTAAAAGAGTCATCTGTGGCTTAATTTGTTTAGACACAAATTTTTACTGCTACCAGGGTAATCACGATGACAAATAGACCTCCTTCCGAACCGGAGTCATCTCAAAAAACTGCCCTTGGCTTTGATGAATTTATAGCCATTTTGGTTGCCTTCACCACTATCGGAGCGATTCTTTTTTGGTCGTTGTCTCGCAGAGATTCTAGTTGGAACTTAAACGGGCTGCTGTTGCCTTCTTCCACTTCGTCTCCTAGTGTTCGACCAAATCCATTATTGCCCTCTCCTACTGCCAAGGTAGAACCTTATACAGTCCCCAACAACGTTTTGCCCTATTCTTCACCGGAAGCTGTTGTTGAACCCAAGACACCTTCATTTCCAACTAACAGCGCAACTCCTTACCGCGCAATGTTACCATCTATTTTGGTAATCCCAACTCAATCCCCACAACCACAAACGCCTGTATCTCCTTCAACAGAACTTGAGTCATCACTCAAATCATCAGCGTTGCCTTTAGTAACTCCGGCAAAACCAAAATCAATCATTCCGCCGCCAATTGCATTTAACGATGTGCCCAATGACTTTTGGAGTCGGCGTTTTATAGACGTTCTTTCTGCCCGTGGGATTCTCAAAGGTTTTCCTGATTATTCTTTTAGACCAAATCAGCCTGTAAACCGCGCCGAATTTGCTGCCATACTAGAAAAAGCCTTTGACCAAGAACCGTCTAAGACTGCGATCGCATTTCAAGATGTACCAACAAAATTCTGGGCGACTCCAGCAATTGACCAAGCCATCAGTGCGGGGTTTCTCAAAGGCTACCCGAAAAAAACCTTCAAACCACAACAAAATATTTCACGAGTGCAAGTTTTAGTTGCCCTTGTCAGTGGGTTGAATTTAAAAGCACCCACTTCTCCAAATCAGATTATTAGTGTTTATAAAGATGCTAAAGACATTCCGCCTTATGCTATCGCCAAAATCGCTGCTGCTACAACCAATGGTCTGGTAGTTAACTATCCAAATCCTCAAGTCCTCGATCCCAACAAAGTAGCTAGTCGGGCGGAAGTGGCGGCAATGATTCATCAAGCTTTAGTCAAACGGGGCAAACTGTCGGCAATTACATCTCCTAATATAGTGCGTAGGGATAGCCCGCCACAGGCATCGCCTAAAATATCTCCAGAACTACCACAGACTAAAAAACCGACCCCAAAAGCTAAATTGACCACCGGAGGTTCGCCTCAACAATAATTACTAATTCGTAATTAAACCAAGGATCGTAGGAAGCAACTTCTACGAGTACTAGCGTTATGGGTGTAGTTTTGATATTACAAATTGTTAAAAATTTTGTCAGTAACTTTGAGAGAAGACTGGACACCGACTTCCGGCGTCCAGTCTTCGGGGATTTAGAATTAGAGCGTACTTCTACACAGAGCAAGCTACGCCTAGCGCGATGCCCTGATGTCGTACCACTTGCCTACGGCACGCTGCGCGAACGTGGAAGCAAGCTATGGGGAGCGTCTCATAGAGAAGGGTCTCATAGAGAAGCGATAATTAGATATTAAGCTTCTGGAATTTGTTTACCGACAACTTGTGATTTAAGAGTGGTGATTTCACTAGTTAACTCTTTCCTGGTTGAGGCTTTGAGTAAATAGCGGTAAACAAACCAGGCAGAGTAACCAATACCGATTAGCTCAAAAGTAGGTGCTACCAAAGGGATATCATTCAAAGCATCTAATATTGCCAAGAGTACTTTAACAGCAACAATTGATCCTACAATTAAACCAACTGTTACCAGGGGTTGCTTATATTGATTAAAGAAGCTTCCCAGATAATCTGGTAATGTTGCTAAAAAGGTAGAAATTTGCTCCCCGTATTTTACCCATTCGTCTTGAGGCTGTGCCGGAGGCTGAAGTTTGGTGATGGTTCCCGTTTGGTTGTTGATCTCTGCCACTGTAGTCTCTTTAGATGCGGTTTCGGTAAATTCTTGTTCTGGCATTTTCACTCCTATTAATTTGACAGTTGAGTTTTTCTAATCTGGATAATTACAACCAAAAGGTTGTTGATTAGGTAATGTACTTGCTAATCAGTACAATTTGGTGAAAGGCACAAAAAGATTTTAGTGTCCTATAACCATACTTGCCCCATACTATCTACTGCATCAACTACAAGGTAGACAGTCAGTAGGAGGATAGAACTCAGAAGGTAGCAGGATGTATTATAATCAACTTCCTGAGTTCTATTTTTGGAATCAACTGGAATCCTCAGGTTGTGATTATCCCATTTCGTGTCATTTGCTCATAATCGTACTAAATCTAAGTACAAATCATGCAAAAATCACTCCACTTCTCATTTATATAAGCCTAGAAGCCGATTTTATCCGATATTAAAGCTATCTTAAGCCGCGTTCGTCAATTCACGCATTCGTATTGATATTAATACGTAATAAAAATTTTTGTGTGTTCATATAGACTAGACTTTTAACCTATTTTATGATATGTGTGCCTGGGATGAAGGAGACAAAAGGATAAGGAGGCAAGGAGATAAACAAAACTCAGCACTCTTTTGCCCAATCCCTAATCCCCAAGAAGTATCAAACCTTTTGTTTTTCTCCTGATTGTATTAATTTTATAAGGAAGCAATAAGGTAGAGTAATGGCGTAGGCGATCGCAAGAACTCATTGCTTGCTATCAACCGCATATTGTGGAAAGTAGTGTAGTAAGGAGAAGACGCTCTCAGGTGGGTCTTTAGTTCAGGAAACTATATCATTGCTCGTAAAAAAAGTGAGCTCTATTAATTTTAGTAATTATACTTAGCAAGATAGTTGTAAAATTTACTTATATAATTTAAGGTGATGCTAATTATCTAGCAGGCAATTATTTGCTCTTGCGATAAAAGAAGATAATGTAGATGTTAATGACTAATTAAGGTATTTTGACAATCTAGACTAATTTGATTATTTTTGCGGGAAGGCAAGGAGGTTTGAGAAATGCCAACTCAAAAGCCAACCCCTATCTACAACAGTTCAGAAAGCAAAAAAGTGTCAGCCGAAGAGCCATCGACAGACGAACTCCCAACTATAGAATTTCCTTCACGAGGGAAACTCAAAGCTAGTTCTTGGCGTATCCATCAAAAAATTGGCTATGGGTACTTTGTAGCTATTGGAATTGGCTTTTTTGGCTCACTGACTGGGTTAGTGATTGCTAATTACTACCGGGGAAGGGAAGTTAGACAATTTAATCAAGCTTATGAACAAGGGCAACTACTGAGTAATTATAAAGATGCAGTAGTAGGGGCGCAATTACATAGTTCTAACCTAGTTGCTGTATTAGAAAATTCACAACAACTGCAAAACAAAAAAGCTGATTTTCTGAAGAATGTTGAAAAAGCCAAGCAACTAGAGTCAAAAATTGGCGGATTTCTCGATAGTAAACCTAAAAGACTAGCAGCAACAAGTTCGACTTTACAGACGTTATTGCTGGATTACAAAAATAATTTAAATGCCTACGTTGACCAAATCGAGGTCGTCTTACAGAAAATTGACTCTCAAAAAGTGCAGCCTCAGCAGATTTCCTCTGCCCGATCGCAGTTATTAACAATAATGCGTGGTGAAACAGCCATGCAACTAGATCAGCTTTCTCAAAGCTTGACTAACATCCTGCAAACTGCTGAAGATCAAGAGCAAGAAAGGCAAAGAGCCGTTGAGCAGGCGAGAATAGTTGAGCGATTTATCGTGATTGTGAGTATGTTGGTTTCGGTAGCGATCGCAGCTATTGTAGCTTGGCGTACTAGTCGAGCGATCGCTGAACCAGTGATCACTGTAACCCAAGTAGCTGAACAAGTTGCCAGGAAACATAATTTCGATTTACGAGCACCCGTTACCACTGAAGATGAAATTGGCCTACTCGCCAAATCTCTAAATCATCTGATTGAGCGAGTATCTCAGCGAACAAAAGAACTACAACAAGCTAAAGAATTAGCCGAAGCTGCTAGCAAGGCAAAAAGCGTATTTTTGGCCAATGTCAGCCACGAATTACGCACACCATTAAATGCTGTCATTGGCTTAAGCCAACTTCTAGAAGATGACGCTACCGATCTTGGTTTATCGGCAGATTTTATCACAGATTTAGAAACAATTAACGCTGCTGGTAAGCATCTACTGCACTTGATTAACGAAATCCTCGACTTGTCAAAAATCGAAGCGGGGAAAATGACCCTGTATCCTGAGACATTCGAGATTGCAACGCTAATTCATAACGTTGTTCTCACAGTCAAACCAGCTATAGAAAAAAATGCCAATGTTTTAGAAGTAAATTTTGATGAGCAACTTGGCACAATGTACGCCGATCAAACTAGGATGCGGCAGGTATTGTTAAACTTACTCAGTAACGCCAGTAAATTCACTACAAACGGCAAGGTGACGCTGACGGTTAACAGAGAAAAGGATGAATTTCGACCGGATGCTCCTTTGGGCAGCATTATTTTCACTGTCACCGACACAGGTATCGGTATGTCTAACCGTCAACAGCAGCAGTTATTTCAACCTTTTACCCAAGGTGATACCTCAACTACGAAAAAGTATGGAGGTACGGGACTAGGGTTGGCAATTAGCCGCCACTTTTGCCAGATGATGGGTGGTGAAATTATTGTCAAAAGTCAGCCAGGAATTGGCTCTACTTTTACTATTCGTTTGCCAATGACTGTGCAGGATTGAGGGTATTGGGTACTGGGGCATAGGTTATTCCCCTCATCTCCCCTTACTCCTTTCTTTCTCTTTTCACCTAATCATAAGAACCCCACCCCCGCCAAAGCTGTGCTTTGTCTCCCCTCCCGAAGAGCCTACGGTGTACACACATCTTTGTATAAAACC
>NZ_CAWUDN010000189.1:0-7674 GCF_963920915.1 Nostoc sp. PCC 9305 | reverse complement strand
AGTTATGAGTTATGAGTTATGAGTTATGAGTTATGAGTTATGAGTTATGAGTTATATGAGTTATATGAGTTATGAGTTATGAATTCAAGACTTAACTATTTTAGATTTTGAATTTTGAATTTTGGATTTTGGATTGAAGAAAAAATCTAAAATCTAAAATCTAAAATTTCCTAACTCCTAACTCCCAACTCCTAACTCCTAACTCCTAACTCCTAACTCCTAACTTTTATTTATGTCGCTTCTGATGCCACTGCCACGCGTCAGCGACAATATCTTTGATGGATGGATACTGAGGTTGCCAGCCTAAGATTGTTCTGGCTTTCTCGCTGGTGCCAATCAGAACTGGGGGATCGCCAGGACGGCGATCGCGTTCTTCTACTGGTATCGAATTTCCTGTCACCTCTTCGACTGCGGCAATGACTTCTCTGACGGAGAAGCCGCTGGCATTGCTCAAATTAAAAACTTCGCTATCGCCACCTTTTAATAAATATTCCAATCCCAAAATATGGGCATCTGCTAAGTCGTTAACGTGAATATAATCGCGAATACACGTACCATCGGGTGTGGGGTAATCAGTGCCGAAAATTGAGATGGATTCTCGTTTGCCTAAAGCTGTCATTAGCACCAAAGGAATTAAATGGGTTTCTGGGTTGTGATCCTCGCCCAGTAAGCCATCGGGATTAGCACCAGCAGCATTGAAGTAGCGAAAACGCACTGATTGCAAACCGTAAGCGACATCAAAATCAGAGAGAATCCTTTCTACCATCAGCTTTGTCGCGCCATAGGGATTAATTGGATTTTGGGGATGGGTTTCTGGAATGGGCACGAATTCCGGTACACCATAGGTGGCACAGGTAGAAGAAAAGACAAATTTCTTTACAGATGCTGTCAGCATCGCTTCTAAGAGGGTCAAAGTACCAAGAACGTTATTGCGGTAATATTTGGCCGGATCGCTCACTGATTCTCCTACGTAGGCATAAGCAGAGAAGTGCATCACCGCGGCAATATCGTGGGTTTTAAATACATGATCGAGCAAGGCGCGATCGCTTGTGTCCCCAATTATCAGTTCTACCTGTAAAACCTTTTCTACTAGATCGCGATGTCCATAGACCAGATTATCAAGTATGACAACGCCATAACCCGCTTTCTTCAAAGCAAGCACTGTATGGGAACCAATATATCCAGCTCCTCCCGTTACCAGAATAGTAGGCTTTTCAGGCGACATAGTTTTTCCTTTTGAGTCGATTACTTAATTAATTTAGTTTACCGGTATGAGATTACTCTTCTGGAAAATTATAAATAATAGACGCAGTGTCAAAAAATTGCACTAAAATCACTACGACGGTAGTCATTGGGTGTGAGGTTTGAGAAATTTTAAGTCAAACAGTGCGATTACAATTTGACAATAAAATAAATCCATTTCCCGAAACCTCTAGGTTGAGCCTTACGGGTGACGCTTCTAACGTCGCTATCAGTAAGAAGTCGCCAGTTGTTTCATGCATGGTTTTCCAGCATGGCAGTCTTTTCTGGGGGCAACCCCAATCGAAACGGACTGCCTCTCCTAACGGAGACGCTACGCAAACACCACCACACTGGCTCACTGCACCAGCAAATTTGAGAGTTAGTCTATGTTTCTATTGTTAAGCCGGGTACTGCTGTGGCTGCTGATTGGCACTATCGTTTATTCTCTGTTCCAGCGATTTTATCCTTCTGGAAGTTTTGTCGGGCGATTAATCTTAGTCGTTATCTTGGTAATCGTAGCCCTATCATTTCTTAACCCCAATGAACCTGCTGTGGCGTCGTTGTGGAGGATGCTATCTTTTCCACTCAAGCCTCTAGGAGCCTCTGTTTTACTGATGATTCTTGCCGCTCAGAAAATCAAAGGAGGTGGAATAGAGAAACCAGGAGGATACTTGATTGGTTGGGCACTGACGATTTTGCTGTTAGCAAGTACACCAGCAGTCGCCTATTTCCTTTATAGAGCACCTCTAGCAATGACAGGTGAAACGTCTGTCGCAACTGCTACACCAACATCTGGGACACTAGTGGCATTAGGGCAACCTACCACAGCGAACATCTCAGATGTAAGGGGGGATAGCATTCTTTCTTATAATTTGAGAGTGCCTCCCTATTTATTACAAGGAAATCCTCAAGATATTCGCACACGCGGTTTACGACTTGAAGACTTTGTACCGGATGCACAAACGTTGCAATTGACAACAAGAACTTGGGAAAGTTATCTCCTTGAAGTTTACAGGTTCTTGCGTGTTCAGCGGTAATCAGGCAAGAGAACAATACTTGGTTCGTAGTGAGCGCTTGAGCGCTTAATTCAACGCCTAAAGTCCTGACTACGAACTTATTTCTTCATTAAAGTTACTGTGGTGGGCTACTAGTACCAACGGCAATAACTATCCAGTTAAAAGAGGTAACAAAAGCTGAATTTATAACAAGCGATATTCCCTCTTCATAGCTGCCTTCTTGGACTAGCAGTTAATCTAGATGATAAAGTTGCACAATTGCTTTAATGGCAAAATCTCGACGAATCGCTAAACTCAGTGCTTACCTACGACCCCATTGGCGGGAAGCCTCCTTGGGTATTCTCGCTTTGTTGTCTGTCAATGCACTGGGTGTTTATATCCCTTGGTTGATTCGTGCTGGTGTTGATAAACTCTCGACAACCTTCAGCTGGAACCAAATACTACATTACGTAGTAGTGATTATCTTGCTCAGTTCGGCGATGTGGCTAATGCGGATGGCATCACGCATTTGGCTATTTGGGGTGGGGCGTCAGGTGGAATTTGACCTGAAACAACGGATTTTTGAACACTTACTGAAGTTGGAGCCTGGTTATTTTGCCAGTAATACTGCTGGCGATTTGATTAGTCGGGCTACCAGTGATGTAGATAATATCAAGCGGTTATTAGGTTTTGCGGTCTTGAGTTTGGCAAATACAATGTTTGCCTACGCCCTGACACTGCCAGTAATGCTGGCGATTAGTGTGGATCTCACCCTAGCCGCCCTAGCAGTGTACCCTTTTATGCTCTTGTTGGTGAGTCTGTTTAGCGATCGCTTACGCAAACAACAAGCAGCAGTCCAAGAGCAACTCTCTGACATCAGCGAACTCATCCAAGAGGATATCAGTGGCATTGCCTTAATTAAAATCTATGCTCAAGAAGCAAACGAGCGTCGAGCTTTTGCCAAGAAAAATCAGCAGCTATTGACTGCTAACCTAGAATTGGCAAAAATCCGCAATACACTGTTTCCGCTAATTGGTGGGCTAGCTAATATCAGTTCGCTGGTAATCATCTGGCTAGGGTCGGCACGGATGTCTGCTGGCACGCTTCAGGTTGGCGATTTTTTAGCATTATTAATTTATGTAGAGCGTCTAGTTTTCCCCACTGCCCTTTTAGGATTTACAATTACTGCCTACCAACGCGGTGAAGTTAGTATCGATAGGCTTGAAGCTATTCTCTCTGTCACACCAAAAATTAAAGATGAAGCTGATGCCATACATTTGCCAATGGCTGAACTTAAAGGCGAAGTGACAGCTAAAAATCTTACCTACAATTACCCTGGTTCCACGACTCCAGCTTTAGCAAATATTAACTTTACCATTGCTCCTGGAGAAACTGTAGCGATTGTTGGGGCGATTGGTTCGGGAAAATCTACTTTGGCCAATGCTTTACCGCGCTTGTTGGATATTGAATCAGGACAATTGTTTTTAGATGGGGTAGATATTACTAAGATTGCTTTGACAGATTTACGAGGTGCGATCGCCTACGTTCCTCAAGATAGCTTTCTATTTAGCACTACAATCAAAAATAATATTCGCTACGGCGATCCAGTTAGCGAACAACAGCAGGTAGAATCTGTCGCTAAACTTGCCCAAATTGAATCAGAAATTCAGAATTTTCCGCAGCAATATGAAACTATTGTTGGCGAACGCGGTATTAATCTTTCTGGCGGTCAACGGCAACGTACTGCTTTGGCTCGTGCAATGTTGGTCAATGCTCCAGTGTTAATTTTGGATGACGCTCTCTCTAGCGTGGATAATCAAACAGCTACGAAAATCCTCAAAAATCTTTCCAGTGGTACTGAACGTAAAACAGTAATTTTTATTACGCACCAATTATCAGCGGCGGCGGCGGCTGACCGAATTTTTGTCATGGAAAAGGGAAAAATTGTGCAAATCGGAAATCACTTAGAACTTTTGCAACAACAGGGTTTATACAGAACGTTGTGGAGCCAGCATCAAGTTGAGGAATTACTGCGGTGAAGGAGGCAGGGGGCAGAAGGCAGAAGGCAGAAGGAAAGAATTATGATTGAGTTAGGGACTGGGGATTGGGGAGATTTGAATGGGGATTCAGACCCCAACCAATTCTTAAAAAATTTCTTCCCCAGTACCCAGTAACCAGTCCCAGAGCGACCATTACTCACCTTCAAGCTTGGCTGAAATTGGGGCATTGCATATTTGCGGGATGATTTAGCAACTTCCAAAATTGCCCCTCTGCTTCCCCTGCTCCCTCTGCTCCCCCTGCTTGCCCCAATTCATCCCACTGTTCTGCAACGCCGAAATTGGGGAATCCTGGGCGCGACGCGTTGAAGAAAAATTCAGAAATTCCGACTTTACTGAAGGATTGTAAATAGGTCTAGCAAAATAATTGCATTTGTCATAACTTTATAGTTATAGAACTATTGACTCGAGCGCCTCATTACTCATGGTTAACACCCTACCCAAGCCAGAAATCAAAACCCCCAGCAAAGAAACTGTACTCACCCCCCGGTTTTACACTACAGATTTTGAAACCGCAGCCAAGCTGGATTTGTCTGCCCAGGAAACGGAGTTGCAGGCGATGCTGACAGAAATGCGGACAGACTACAACCGCCACCATTTTGTTCGGGATGAAGCGTTTGAGCAGTCTTGGGAACACATTGACGGTGAAGCAAGGCAGGCGTTTATAGAGTATTTGGAACGCTCTTGCATTTCTGAGTTTTCCGGCTTCTTGCTATTCAAGGAATTATCCCGCAAGCTAAAAAATCGCAGTCCAGTGCTAGCGGAAATCTTTCAAATGATGGCACGTGATGAAGCCCGCCATGCTGGATTCCTCAACAAAGCCATGGCCGATTTTAAACTCTCCCTTGATTTAGGCACTGTTACCAAAACCCGCACTTATACATTTTTCCCGATTGAATGGGTACTTTACACCGTCTACCTCTCAGAAAAAATCGGCTACTGGCGTTACATTATTATTTTCAGGCATCTAGAAAAGCACCCAGAAAACCAGTTTTACCCGATATTCCGCTACTTTGAGAGTTGGTGTCAGGACGAAAACCGCCACGGAGATATATTCAAGGCATTATTGCGTTCTCAACCGCAACTTTGGAACACCTGGAAATCTAGGCTGTGGAGTCGCTTTTTCTTGCTATCGGTATTTGCTACTCACACCCTGACAGTTCATGAACGTTCCGGCTTCTACAAATCATTGGGACTTGATGCCACAGAATTTGATATTCAAGTTGTTCGCAACACCAATGAAACCGCAGGACGGGCTTTTCCTGTAATGTTGAATACCGAACATCCCAAGTTTTTCCCACGTCTGCAACGCTGTGCAGGTTACAACTTGAAAATTGCAGAGATTGAAGGCAGTTATAACCCGAAATTGGTAAAGCTAATTCGCAAACTACCTTTGATTGCAGCAATTGTTTGGAATCTGCTGTTAATTTACCTCATCAAACCAATTGATACTGAAGCCCTGCGGGGAACGGTTCGTTAGCTATTTCTTAGACATCTGCTGGTGAAATTAATTATGCGTTCTGAATAACACATAATTAATTTCACGAGATGTCAATTCTTGAATATTTGGGTAGCTGAATGATGACAAGACTAGACTAAAGTCTATACATAAGGATGTCAATAAAATAGTTATATTTTTGTATATATATAATCGTGGAATGCAATAGATAAGAGGTTCACTAATTAACAGGACTTACGCAAAATCATGAAAAAACGAACCACAGAGAGCGCAGAGGACACGGAGAAATAAGAGTTTCAGAAAGCTCTTGCATAAGTCCTAATTAATCTAGAAAATGTAGGAATTGAGAGATGAGCGACATTAAAAGACAAGCCGCTTTGCCTTTACCCATATGGAAGCGACCCAACACAGGAACATCAAATTTTACGAATCCATCGCTTGTCTCATCCAATATTCCCACATTGGCCAGTCCAACACGCGGTTTTGGTTTACCAACAAATAATAATACTCCACTCAATGGCGACCTTCAAGAAGCCCCGTCTGCTAACGAGCAATTATTAGAACCAGAAGCTATCAAAGAAAAACCTTTTGTTCACGACATTAGTCGCATATCTTTGCGTCGTCCACAGCCGCAACTTTTAGGTAGCCAGCCAAAAGACCAGTATGAGCAGTCATCTGACCAGATTATGCTTCTACCTAGACCTAAGTCAAATATAAATATTGGTGGAATAGATTCACATATAGTACAACGAGAATGTGCAGATTGTGAGCAAGAAAAAGAGGAAGTACAAACCGAGTTGTCGCTACAAAGGGTTAGCGATCGCAGCGTTCAAACCCAAGATAATATTGAGAGTCAGTTAAATAATAGTAAGGGTGGAGGAAGCCCGTTATCTCCCGAAGTGCGAGACTTTATGGAACCACGCTTCGGTAGTAAATTCGACAATGTGCGAGTACATACTGACTCCAATGCTATGCAGATGAGTCAGTCTTTGAGAGCGCAGGCCTTTACTCATGGTAGTGATGTTTACTTTAGCGCCGAGAAATCACCTGGTAATAACGAGTTGACAGCCCATGAGTTAACCCATGTGGTACAGCAGACAGGCAAAGTGCAGAAACAAAGCGATACTTCTACAGCACCAGCACCTGTTGAACAAACATCTAATGGTATGCCGCCCAAAAAAGGGACAACTAAAATTGACAAAAAGAATGCCACAATTACTGCTTCGGGAAAAAATATTACCGAAGCAATTACAAACTTAACATCACAAGGAAAGGGCGAAGCGGGCAGTGTTACTTGTGCCCCCGCAAAAGATGTCAAAACTTACCAAGCAGAAGATAAATCCGATGAAATTGTTTACGAGGCAGATGTCTTAGTAACAGAAACTAAGGCAATGCCCGTCTGGACGGAACTCGACCAACAGTGCGAACCTGTTAAAAAAGAATGGGCAAGGTTTTATAGCGCTCTTGATACGCACGAGAATGGGCACATTAGTATTGACGAGAAGGCTTTTAAAGATTTACACAAAAAGCTTCTTGGCAAAACAACCTCAGCATCTGACAAGATTTTTAACGATACTTACGCCCAAGCGAATACTGATAACAATGCTTATGACGCCACAACGAAACACGGACTCACTCAAGGTACAGGAGTAACTCCGGTACAGTGCGGCCCAGAAAAAGTTTCTCAAAGTGGAGATGAATCGGATGCAAAGGTAGAGGTTCAAACTCAAAAATAAAGGCGAAAACACCATAACAAGGCAAATCGGTTAATAATTTTCGCGTTTACCCTAGACCTCTTGCATAAATCAAAAATAAGAAAGAACCCCACCCTGCCAAAGCTACGCTTTGTCTCCCCTCCCGAAGAACCTACGGTGTACACACATCTTTCTAGAAAACCAAAATCGTCCTAGATCCCCCTAAA
>NZ_CAWUDN010000188.1:0-7703 GCF_963920915.1 Nostoc sp. PCC 9305 | reverse complement strand
CTGATTAACTCAGCCCTGCTGGGTCATTTTGTATGGCTTAGTCTAAACTCCAGTTTGAAGTCTGCCAGCATAGTTGCACAGTGAGCTAAAAGTTCTTTTTCGCCAACTTCTGCTTTCAGAACCACAGCCGCGTGGATATCTTCTCCTAAAGATTTGTGGGGAACGGCAAAGGCTAAGGCTTCGGCGACGGCAGGATGGCGCAGCAAGACATCATCTACTTCTAAAGGAGAAATTTTTTCCCCACCCCGGTTAATCAATTCTTTAATCCGTCCAGTCAAGCGGAGGTAGCCCTCTGCATCCACTGCACCCCGATCCCCTGTGCGGAACCAACCGTTCACAAAAGCAGTAGCGTTAGCTTCTGGATTGTTTTCGTAGCCATCTATAACGTTGGGTGCTTTTACCACCACCTCGCCCAAGCTTCCCTGAGATAATAGGTTGCCTTCAGAGTCCATAATGCCCACTTCCACACCGAAGCCATAACCTACAGTACCTGGTTTCCTGACTTTTGGCGGTAGGGGATTGGTAGTCATTAAGTGAGATGCTTCAGTCATGCTGTAAGATTCCACCACAGGAGCATTCAGAGTTGCCTCTAGCTGTTCAATGATAATCGGCGGCAAAGAAGCGCTACTAGAGCGAATAAAACGAAAGCGGTTTGCTTTGACAATTTCTGGGTTGCGGCTAGCGCGCGCCAAAATTGTCTGGTGCATGGTTGGCGCTGCGGAGTACCAAGTAGGTTTGTAGGTATCTACCAATTTCCAAAACTCCAAGGCATTAAAACCATTGGGACAAACTAATGTACCACCCGAAGCCAGAGTTGCCAGCAAACAGCCCACCAATCCGTGAACATGGAACAAGGGCATTAGGCAAAGTGTAGTATCAGCTGCTGTGAGTGAGTAAGCATTAATCAGGTTGCCAGCTGAAGCGATTAAGTTGCGATGACGAATCGGCACACGCTTGGGACGACTGGTAGTGCCGCTAGTGTGGAGAATCATCGCTATATCATCAGCGTTGGGGGCTTTGGATTTCGCGGATTCTGCTGGTTCTGAGCCTTTTTTGACTAATTCAAAGCTTAATGTACCATCAGTATTTACCTTGGCATTAATCACCATCATGTCGGGTGTGACACTAGCAATAGCTGCTTCTGGTTCCTCAGACAACGTAATCACTGCCTTTGCTTGGGTATCTTGATAGTAAAAGGCAAATTCTTCTTGTTTGTATTTGGGATTTAAGGGCGCAGCAGTGCCACATAACGCAGCAGCCAAAAAGGTAATCGCCATTGGTGAACCGTTAGTCATGGCAATGGCAATGCGTTCTCCCCGTTTCAATCCAAAGCTGTTGAGTTGAGATACCAGTCCAATAACATTCTCCCGTAATTGCTTATAAGTTAGCGATCGCCCCTCAGACGTAACTAGGGCTGGATGATTGTCTTCTCCTACTAAAAGCTCAAATAAATTCATTAGTTTTTCTGATCTGTAAATACATGATTTAGCTTAAACAAAAAATTGTTACTTAGCTTTGAGTTATGAGAGAGTGCTAGAATGGTGTTATTAACAACAATATTTTCAACATCCTCATAATAATTCCCATGACAAAATTTTGTTATGGAGATCATCCTGTAAAATCATAAAAGTGTACATTGAATAAATTTGTGGATCTGCGCTCAAGCAGATGGAGTTATTAGCATTAATTCTCAAAATGCTCTTGGAGTAGTTCCTTGGATATAAACTAGAATAAATTCGTTCAATAGTTTATATAAATCCCCGTGTACTCAATTTACAAAAAATATTAATAGTAATTATGAGTCCGATAAAAATTACTATGTTGGGCGAAAGCTTAGAGCGCCAAGGCGGAATAGTTTCTGTGGAGAAGCTCATTCTTGAAGAAACTAACTCTGATATTCAAATTGAACACATTACGACTTTACCAAATGGTTCTACTTTCCATAAAGTGTTAGTGTTTTTGCAGGCAATAGGTAAGTTATTTTGGAACTTATTAAACCAAAAAACTGACCTAATTCACATCCATGTTTCAGATAGAGGTAGTGCTTTTCGTCATTCAATTACTACTCTTATTGGTTGGCTATTAAAAAAACCAGTAATTATTCATACTCATAGTGCTGATTTTCATTTGTTTTACTCTAAACTACCTCAATTGCTTAAGCAGTGGCTAAGTTGGTCGTTTTGTAAATGTACCCGTTTCATTGTTTTATCAGATAGCTGGAAAAATTTTTACATTGAGAATCTTGGTTTGAAGTCAGAGCAAGTTATTGTTCTCCCTAACCCAGTAAAAATTCCTGCACAAATTCCACAGCGAATAGATTCCAAACAGATATTTTTCTTATTTTTAGGGCGCATTGGTGAGCGCAAAGGTACTTTTGATTTAATTAAAGCATTTGCTGCTATGCCTGTTGCTCAACAAAGCCAAGCCAAGTTAGTTATAGCGGGGGATGGAGATGTAGAAAAAGCTCGTAGTTTGATCCCAACTCTAAATCTTATTGACTACATCACTATTCTTGATTGGGTAGATAAAGAAAAACGTGACGATCTTTTAGCTAAAGCTGATGTCTTTGTGTTACCTTCCTACAACGAAGGTCTGCCTATGGCACTATTAGAAGCTATGAGTTGGGGTTTGGCAGTTATTACTACCGGAGTGGGAGGAATACCCGAAATAGTTACTCAAAACCAGAATGGTTTATTAGTTAATCCGGGGAATATTCAACAATTGTCAGAGGCAATGCAATCCTTAATTGCAGACGAAAATCTGAGGATATCTTTGGGAAATAACGCACGAGCCAGAGTTAAACACTTGGATATAAATAATTATTTTACATCTTTAACATGCATTTATACAGCAGTTATCAATTGAGAACCATCTTGAAATAGGTTTAAGTGACTTACACTATGTATTAAATACCAAACTTCAAAACGACGTAATGAATTCTGTATAAGGATAATAGACGTTGAAAAGGTATGGATTTAATATTAGTAAAAATCAAGGGAGCGATAAAGGTCTTATTCTTTTGTTGTTCGGATTCTTCTAAACTTGGTATACTGACTAATAAATGAGGGAGGTGCAGAAATGAAAACTTTTCCTGAAGTTAAATTGTTTGATACAAGATTCCATAAAGTTAAAGTACAAGAATTAGTTGATTATTTAATAGAAGCAGCAAAAAGCCAAAAAAAGACAGTTGTAGGACATGTGAATATCAGAGCAATGAATTTTGCTTATGAAAAGTCTTGGTATCGAGATTTTTTGAATAAGGCTGATTTAGTATTTTGTGACGGATTTGGTGTAATGGTAGGAGCTAGATTCAACGGTTATTCAATGCAATCTGCACATCGAATGACAGCACCAGATTACATAGAAGATTTAGCATTAAAGTGCGCTCGAGAAAACCTTTCTTTATTTTTGTTAGCTGGAAAACCTGGCGTAGTGGATAAGGCAATTACTAAGTTAGGATCAATTGCGCCTAATTTACGCGTACATGGACATCATGGATATTTTGATAAATCAGGAAAAGAGAATGATTTTGTAATAGAAAAAATTAATAAATTCCAACCAGATATTTTATATATTGGTTTTGGTATGCCATTACAAGAACGCTGGATTTTAGATAACTTCAATAAAATTGAAACTACTGTATTTTTACCTTTGGGTGCTTGTCTAGATTTTTATACTGACTCTATATATCGCGGGCCGCGTTGGCTGACTGATAATGGTCTGGAGTGGTTAACACGCTTAGTTACTGAACCTACTCGTCTAGCAGACCGTTATCTTGTAGGCATTCCATTATTTTTTTATCGTGTAGTTAAACAGCGAATCACTCAAGGAATGATAACAAATCGCTAAATAAATTTTTTCTAAATTTCGCATTTGTTATGACCATGACTGGTGAAAAGTGGCCAATTGTTTCCCCTACCTCTGCGGCCAGGACTAGAATTAGAATTGACGTGATATTCTCCTAGTAGCCAAAGTGCCAGACTCTCTGCCATTAAGCGATCGCTATCTTGCCTTAATCGATGAAATTGTCGAAACCACCCTCAAGGGCAAAATTAGCTCTGTAGAACAGGTATATCAAATGCTGCTTAAAGGGATTACTTCCGGTACAGGGGAAGTCTTTGAGTTAGCTTTGAGCGATCGCCTGAATTCTCTCCAAACCCAAGTAGATAGCGAAAAAGACGAACTCAAGAAAGCCAAGGCGACTCGCAGTTTGAGAGCCATTAAGACGATTCAAAGTCAATGGCAACGTTGGCAAGAGCAAAACAAAGCCACAGAAGCGATTGCCTTTGCCGCTACAGAAATCACCACAGCCCCTGCTGCCGAGCGCCTGTCGGCATTTATCCGGGTTACTGACCCGAATCAGAAGTATCCGCTAAATTTACAACAGTTACAGCAGTTGTCAAAGGCATTGCAGCAATTTGCTCAGGCAGATGCTGATTTACAACAATTTTCCGAAGGGATTACCCGTGGTTTAGCTTCTTGGCAGCGATTGCAAGACAACTTGCTCAGTTGGATGTACGAGCAAAAAGAATCTCTGGGGTTTGGCGGTGTACCGGGAGAACGCGGCCCTTGGGCAAGTTGGGCGAAACAACTCAATAGTGAGTTACCCAAAACACTACTTCGCACCTTGGCTAGGGAAGAATCCGCAATTGAGTTTGCCGAGCAACAGCGTGGTATCGCTCTTAGAGATTGGGTGGAAATGGCATTAATTTTACAGTTCTTGCAACGGGGATTAATTAACTGGTTTGACCAACAAGCTTACGATGTGAAAGCGGGGCCAAAGTTGTCCATTTCCACTTTTTTGACCTTTGCAGTGATTTGGAGTCAGTTAGCAAGTGGTTTTAGGAGCATTGGCACAATATACAGCGATGCCTGTTCTCAAATCATGCTCCAGATTTTACGAACCTTTGCCCAGCGTCCGTATTTTCCCTTTTACGGCGGGATTTTTGCCTCTTTTACTGGCACTTATTTACGAGATGCCCTAGATTATCTAGATGAACCACTGCGAAGAGGCGAAGGAACCCAAGAAAAGGCGCGAATTTTGACACTTTTAGGTTATTCTCAGCGTGCTTTGGGACAATACCAGCGCTCAATTGATTTTCATCAGCAGGCGCTAGAGATAGCCAGGAATGCAGGCGATCGCACCTGTGAAATTGCCAATCTCAATCACCTCAGCCGCACCTACGTACAACAACAAAATTATGCTGAGGCAATTAACTATAGTCAACGAGCATTAATACTGAGTCGGCAAGCAGGCGATCGCACAGGAGAAGCAAATGCGCTAGTAAATTTAGGTTACAGCGAAGTTATGCAAGCTCAGGAATTAGAAAACCTGGAACCCGAAACCTATGAAGCCGCAATTAACTATTTGGAACAAGGTTTAAAATTATCAGAAAAATTAGGCGACCTTCAAAGTAAAGCCTTATGTGTCAGCAGCTTAGGAATTGCCTATCTAGTAATTGGAGAACACCAAACGGCAATTAAATATCTGGAAGATGGTTTTAAAACAGCACAAGTTTCCGGTGATTTGTATCTCCAAGGGCGGAATCTAGCTTATTTAGCAGAAGCTTATTATCATCTGCAAAATTCCGAAAAAACTGTTTACACAGGCTGCTTGGGAATGTATCTTTTAGAGCAAATAGCTTCTAATGAGTGGCGTCAAGCAGCAGGGTTACTGACAATTTTACAAGGGCAAATCGGGGCAGAAGCTTTCCAAAAGTTCTTACAGCAACATCGCCCGAAAATTATTGCGGTTATTGGTGTGGATGGGTACGATCACATTCCGCAATTGTTAGAAGAATATAAGGGAGATATGTGAGAAGGCAGAAGGCAGAAGACAGGAGGCAGAAGGTAAAACCCTATACAAAAAATATATTTTCTTCGTCCTGCTTCTTGTCCTCTGGCTTTCTCTGGTAAAAACGGTGCGATCGCTCCATAGCTTAACAAATCGCAACAGTCTCTATACAACTAAAGAAATAACACTCTCTTCAAGTATATTTTGTAGCAAAACTCCATATTGAACTTGCTTATTTAAATCAGCTGTGGTAATTTCATTGTAGTTTAAACAGCTAAAGCTTGATTGACTTACCGTAGTTTATTTGATACTATCACTACTCTAGTTAGAAATTTGTTGTCACTAGGTGTTTAAAAGCTGATATCAGGTAATTAGTAACGTATTTACGGTTATTAGCCTTCAGCGTCTCTCTGCGGCCGATTCTTGGTGCTACAGAACAAGAGGCTTGGGAGAAAGCACATAGGATTTTAGCGCGAATTCAAGAGTTGCGAGGAGGTGCAAAATTAGCTGCCCCAGCTAGACCCCAGGCGGTAGGATCGCAACGTCTGCTGGATTTTGCCGCCAAAAATGAGATTTACGACAAGCGTTTATGGACACCGATCGCCGCAGCTACTGGTGCGGCAGGTAACACTACTGCTCTAGTGGGTACACCAGAACAAGTAGCAGAGGCTTTGGTTGATTATTACGATGCAGGTGTGACTACCTTATTGATCCGGGGCTTTGATCCTTTAGAGGATGCGATCGCTTATGGGCGTGATGTCATTCCTTTAGTACGTGCGGAAGTCGCGCGACGAGAACGGCAAACAGTTGGAGTCGGGGTTTAGCGATCGATCCAGCGGCTCACTGCTGGCAGTTATGTAGAGAACCATAGCGTACCTAAGACACTCAGACTGCCACAGACAATCAAGGCATTGAGTTTGTCTGGAAATAAATAAATTTTTATTCTTTCTATTTTTACCTTGCTAACTAATGATTTAGCTTGACTTATTACCCCAAAGCCTTATTGTTACGTCCATTAAGTGCTTACGATCGCAATCTGTTAGAATCGCTAAAATCATTGTATAGTAAGCCTTTCATATTTACGGATAAGTCTAATGATTCATGATTGCTATGAGTAGAACAAGAGCGTCATTATCAATTACGAATTTTTTTGAATAACCCTTACCATTGAGGATTTTCCATAATTAATGCCTCTGCTGCCGAGCTATTTAACGGAACTGAGAAAAAATGTCCCTGGGCATATTGACAGTTTAATTTTCTTAGAAGTAATAGTTGCTCTTTTGTCTCTACTCCTTCGGCAAGCACATCCACACCTAGCTTGTGTGCCAAAGCGACAATTATCTCAATAATTTCTAAATTCTTACTATTAATGGCCATTAAGCTGATGAAAGAACGGTCAATTTTCAACACACTAATCGGAAAGTTATAAAGACCACCTAATGAGGAATAGCCCGTACCAAAGTCATCAATTGATAACTCAATGCCCATTTCTCGAAGTTGCAAGATTGCGGCAGTTACCTTATTGCCATTTTCCACAATTGCGTTTTCAGTAATCTCTAGCATTAAAGTGCCAGCATCAAGGCCAGTTGAGTGCAAAATTTGCCCAATCTGCTCTATCAAATCCGGCTGAGAAAATTGCTTGACGGAGAGATTAACACTAATTTTCTCTAGTAATTTAGAACAATGGCATACTCGCCAAACTTGCATCTGGCGGCAAGCTTCATGCAATGCCCATTTGCCAATGGAGAAAATTAGTCCAGTTTCCTCTGCGAGGGGAATAAAATCTGCTGGATTAAGCAGACCACGCTCTGGATGCTGCCAGCGCAATAAAGCCTCAAAACCTATAATAGAGCCACTAGTACACCACGGCGGAAATAAACCAAGCATTATTGTGAGAAACTAAGAAAGT
>NZ_CAWUDN010000187.1:0-7807 GCF_963920915.1 Nostoc sp. PCC 9305 | reverse complement strand
TCAATATCCCTTATTTCTATTTTTCCTCTGCCTAGAGTGACAAAAGAGGGTTAAGTTTAACTGCCCAATTCGACATGATATCCACTAATTTGCATATTATAATTTTCTCAATATCTTGTGGGGTGGGCATCTTGCCCGCCTTGATGGGTAAAATTTGGAATTCAATCTCTTCGTCATACCCAGCAAGAATGTATACATTACGAGTCCGATGATCAACGCAAATGAAGTATATGGCCTGAAGCATGATATACGTCAGTTGATAGCTAATACGATACAAACTTGCTACTTGAGCAGCAGTAGGCATTTTACTTAATTACACCAAAATTACAAATTACGAATTAGTAATTAGTCAAACACCTACTTCTGATAATATAGCTTCCATAGCTTCCCAAGAAATTCCTTGTTGAATATAACGGGGTGCTTCAGGATTGTAAGGACTGGCTACTCGGTCAATGTTGAGGATGTTTGCCCCATCTGGTATGACTGGTACATCTGCATCAAATGCCGTTGGACGCATCAAAGAACTGGAAAAGCCTTTGAAAATAGCAATTGTATCTTCCTCATCAGCAATTTCCACCGTTACAATTAGGACTTCTTTGGTGCGTTTAGTGGTGTATTGTTCCAGTCGCTTACCAATGGAATTCATTTTTTTTGAGAGTAGGGGTTAAGGTGGTGCAACGATGGTTATTGTGGTGTGGCTGAACGTCCCTGTTTGCCTAGCTTAATCAAAACAAAATAGCTCAAGTAAAGCACATAAATTACTAAACTAGTTATGCCAAGAAAACCTAAGAACTCAGCCTTGCTGTTAGCATGAAAATATTCTTTGAATAGTAACGGAGCCTCGAACCAGACACGACAATAGGGAGTCTTAAGCATATTGCCAGAAAAAGCACAACCCAAAAAAGGTATAAATGCTAGTGTACCTAAAAAACAATAAACAGTTGTCGCCCAGCGCCAAGAGGTAAAAATAAATTTCAAAGATCCACTGGTTTGATACTCAATTTCATCGTTGATATCCACCCAGAACCACAACGAAATCGGGATTAAAATCTGAGCTATCAATCCAGAGATAAAGCTAACTGGATATTGGGCAATCATTAAGTAAATTGTGATTGCTACCAAGCTTGATACTCGCCAGTATATAGCCAATAAGCGTTGTATGCCTTCTGCTTTTTGTACAAATGCCCAAATTAGAAGAATTAGCGGAATAATTACCAGGAATAATACTGCCAGTCGGTAATCAATCCAAACGAAAGGTCGAAACCAAATATCATAGTCCATATTTTTTCTCAAACAATAGATAAAAAAGAAATCAGGAGTTCAAATAATCGATCAAGTAAGATTTTATACCACTATTTGATTGTAGACTGCTAAATAAGGCAGGGGTATTAAACCCTTTTATTCAGGAGTCAGTCGAACTCCCATTCATCCTGAATTCTTCTTGATAATAGTTTATTGAACCTCGTATGACTAGAAGTCACGAGTATTATAAAAAATTTATAGGGGCGTACATCTGTACGCCCCTAATACCAATTAATTGGTTGTTTAATTCATGGAAATCGCAACTTATCCCTTTGGAAGAAGCCTATTGATTCAAATAAGGAATTTATTTTTTGTTTCCACGCCTAAAATTGGTAGCTCTAAATAAAACGCTTGCGAGTGGAGGACACTGGTGAGTTTCCACGTCCTCCACTCTAGGCGTCTTTTTTGGTCAATGCTGGTTGTTTGCTGACCAAACAACAGAAAATCCAGTTGCCTCAATTTCTAGTCGTCGTAAACCCGGCATTCAATTGCATCTGGATTGTCATCACAATACTGTTCTAGAGAATTTTTTGGCTTGCTTTGGCGCTTGTGGGAAGCTTCGGCTTGCAATTCTTCTACTGCATCCCAAGCAGCAGCACACTCTGGTGAGTTGCTACCGTTAATATCACAGACAGTACGCGCTTGTTCCACTTCTTCTTGGATTTTCTCTTGGATGTCGCCTTTTGCTGTTTCTTGGATGTTGGTCATTAGCTTTAGTCTCGTTGTGTGTTGTTAATACTAGTATAGAAAATGTTCAGAAATGGCAGTTTTTCGCTTGATTAATAACCATTCTAACCATTTAGCCAATCATAAGTTAGTGTTTTAGCCCATTGATTTATAACCAATACAGCAAGCTACCGCATCTATAATGCATTTACCTTTATTTTTTAAGATTTTGTGGAATTAGTAGCATAGATAAATAATCATACAATATATTTAGATGCCTATATTAGGGAATGACAACCCCAACTTCTTGGGATGGAGGAGACAAAGGGCTGGCATCAATTCTTGTAAGATGCAATTCTTCCCAAAATAAAAAGTCAAAATCTACTAGCCTAAAAAGAGAAAGAAGCTCAAAACTCATGGCAGACCAAATGCAGTGGGCAAATGCCCTATCAACCCGTCATTCTCTGGAAGCCGCTGTTACAGATGTGGTAGAACGAGCTGTTTCATCGTTAACAGCACCTGCGGATCTAGGACTGGTATTCATTTCGTCTGCTTTTGCGAGTGAGTATTCCCGACTGTTACCCTTGTTAGCTGATAAACTTTCTGTGCCTGTGCTAATTGGCTGTAGTGGTGGTGGTGTAATTGGGACGACAGTGAGCGGAGAAACCCAAGAATTGGAAGCTGAACCAGCTATTAGCTTGACTTTAGCACACCTTCCAGGAGTAAAGATTCAAGTTTTTCATATTGCTGCTGAAGAATTACCTGACTTAGACAGTTCACCAGATGCTTGGGTTGATTTGATCGGTGTACCACCATCACCGACACCGCAGTTCATCTTGCTGTCTAGTTCTTTCGCCTCTGGAATTAACGATTTGTTGCAGGGGCTGGATTTCGCTTATCCAGGATCGACGATCGTGGGGGGACAGGCTAGTGGTGGAGGTATGGGTGGTCGTGTTGCCCTTTTCTGTAACGATACTAACGGTGAGGAACAGCAATTGTATCGTGAGGGTACTGTTGGTATAGCTTTGACTGGCAATATTGTTTTGGAAACGATTGTCGCCCAAGGATGCCGACCGATTGGCCAGCCATTACAAGTTACAAAAGCCGATCGCAATATCATTCTAGAGTTAGATGAGAAAGTGCCTCTGGTAGTATTGCGAGATTTGATTGCTAGTCTCAGCGAACAAGAAAGGATTTTAGCACAGCATTCTTTATTTGTTGGTGTGGCAATGGATGAATTTAAGCTGGCTTTGCAGCAAGGAGACTTTTTAATACGTGGTATTCTTGGGGTCGATCCAAATGCTGGGGCGATCGCAATAGGCGATCGCGTTCGTCCAGGACAAAGGCTGCAATTCCACCTCCGCGATGCCCAAGCCTCTGCTGAAGACCTCGAATTACTCCTCCAAAGTTATCAACACCAACGAGAATCTGAACCCTCTGCCGTAGCTGCTTTGATGTTTTCCTGTCTGGGACGAGGTGAAGGACTCTATGGTAAACCCAACTTCGATTCTGAACTATTTCAGCGCTACCTTAACGATATTCCTGTAGGTGGCTTTTTCTGTGGCGGTGAAATTGGCCCTGTTGGTGGCAGAACCTTTTTACACGCCTACACTTCAGCATTTGGAATTTGTCGCCAAAATCAGTAATGAGTGCTGAGTACTGAGTATTGAATTACCTCCTAACTCCTAACTCCTAACTCCTAACTCCTAACTCCTAACTCTTATTCAGCAAAAGTGTGCTGTTATTATCAATCATCGTCAAACCTCCAGCAGTGGCGATCGCTGAGTTAGACTGTGATGCACTATATGTCTGAATATAGCGCCGCACTTCTGGGGGAAAATGAGGATAATCTAACACTGCATCACCATCGGCAATAGTTGCCCAGAAATCGCGCAAACCAGGAGCTATTTTTTTTGCCTGTGATAACGGTAAGTTTAATGGAGAGTGAGTTAGTAGCTTAATTAGGAAAGGGAAAGAGCGATCGCCCATCCACTGCCGTGATGACTGTTGCAAGTCAGGGAACTCAGGCACTGACTCTACGCGATGGGATAAAATTTGCAACGATTCTTTACCTTGGTTATCCCGATGAAACTCTAGCACTCGATAAGGGTGAGGATAGCTCACTAAAGAACCAGTGGTAATATCATATACTCCATCTGAGTAAGCAATATCCTGAACGTGCAAATGTCCGGTAAACACTAGCTTGACTCCGTAGCGCCTCAGCAACTGCAATAGTTTTGCTGAATTGGACAACATATAACGATTTGCCAGTGGATGGTTCGATTGATTGGGCAAATGCTCCACCACATTATGATGCACCATCACCAAAACTAAGTCATCACCAGATGCCGCCAGCACCTCTTCTAACCATCGTAGCTGTTTGGCATCTAAACATCCCACTTGCTCCCCCTGGTCATTAAAGGAGTTAGAATTCAGTCCAATCAGCTTAACTCCAGGCAGCAATTGACGAATGTAGTACATCTGCTGGGGGTCGTCATAGCCAAACTTCGTGTAATAGTAGGGAAAATCCGCAAAAGCAATTGATTGCCGATCGGCCAACAGCACAGGTACGTCATGATTGCCAGGAACAACATAGACGGGAAAAGGTAGCTGGGCTAAACATTGTTGCAACCAGGCGTGATTCTCTGGTTCGCCGTGCTGGGTTAAATCTCCTGGCAACAACAAGAAATCTAAATCGAGTTGTGTTAAATGTTCTAGTACACTTTTAAATGCTGAGATACTTACTTCTACCAGATGAAAACGGCTAGGATGATCCCAGATTGTGTGAGGAAGTGCCAGGTGTAAGTCGCTGACTACCGCAAAGCGAAAATTGAGAGTCATTGATTTATGAAAATGTTAAAAGCAAAGGTTAAAATAAGCCTTTTCCCAAAAGTATAACGCTTGCTTTGTTTCCCTGCGTAGGAGTGTGTCTACTTAACATTTGTATACAGAAAGCATCGATTATACACTATGGTGACAATTGACTTAAGGGTTAATCATAAGCATTTAATCTCCAAAAATTATCGGAAATTTGATTGCTAAAAATTATTAATTAATGCTCAAATAATTGGGCGATCGCTGCTATCTATACCTGAATAAATAATGAATGGGTAATAATTCAATAGTGTTAGCGGCACGAAATGCGATGTCTACGACGGGCTACGCCTACGCATATCTCATCGTAGACATCGCTTTGTTTTCTGCTACTCCCCTTTTCGATAAAATAACTGAGTAGATCGGCAAAGAACAGGTTCAGAATCATGGCTCAAGCTAGTATTGGGATTATAGGTGGTAGCGGTCTTTACAAAATGGATGCCCTCAAAGATGTCGAAGAGGTGCGAGTGGAGACTCCTTTTGGTTCACCATCTGATGCTTTGATTCTGGGGACTTTGGATGGTACACGAGTAGCTTTTTTGGCGCGTCATGGCCGCAATCACACGCTTTTACCCTCTGAGTTACCGTTTTGCGCTAATATCTATGCGATGAAGCAATTGGGTGTGAAGTATTTAATTTCAGCTAGTGCTGTGGGTTCCTTGAAGGAAGAGGCGAAACCACTGGATATGGTAGTTCCAGATCAGTTTATTGATAGAACGAAAAATCGGATTTCAACGTTTTTCGGCGAGGGAATTGTGGCTCACATTGCCTTTGGCGATCCGATTTGTAAGAATTTAGCTGCTGTCTTGGCAGATGCGATCGCATCTCTCAATTTACCAGAAGTTACTCTCCATCGCGGCGGCACTTATGTGTGCATGGAAGGGCCAGCTTTTTCCACTAAGGCAGAATCGAATCTTTACCGCAGTTGGGGTGCAACAATCATTGGGATGACGAATTTACCAGAAGCGAAGTTGGCAAGGGAAGCGGAAATTGCTTATGCAACCTTAGCGTTGGTGACAGATTATGATTGTTGGCATCCAGACCATGACAGTGTGACAGTGGAAATGGTGATTGGCAATTTGCTGCGGAATGCTGTGAATGCTCAAAAGGTAATTCAAGAAACTGTGCGGCGCTTGAGTGAAAATCCGCCAACCAGTGAGGCGCATTCGGCGTTGCAGTATGCGATTTTGACTCAGTTGGATAAAGCACCAGCAGCGACGAAGGAAAAGTTAGGGTTATTGTTGCAGAAGTATTTGTAGTGTTGCTGATGAATGAGCGATGTTTATGACGGGCTGTTCGGTAACGCACTTTCTCAGATTACAGCAAGAGCGATGTCTACGATGGTCACTGAGCTTGCCGTTCGCGGAGCGTCTCGTAGAGAAGTGCGGGCTACGCCTACGCACGTAAATATATAAGCTGTCGTCACCAAAATCATAATTTTCATTGATAAAATCATGAGTTTCGTTGACAAACTCATGATTTTTGTTATAAAGCTTTACTTGTTCCTTGTGTCTAGCAAATGATAGGGCGTCACCGAATAGCCCGTTGTAGACATCGCACTATCATCATAAAATCATACGGGCGATCGCTTTATTTCAATTTTGGGCGTAGGCGTAGCCCGCACTTCGACTTGGCTCAGTGACCATCATAGACATCGCTCATTACTAAAATCTCTTTGTGACAGACAAGAGACCTCGCTGATATAATACCTGTCTATGTTTGATAACGTCTGTCGCTTTTTAGCAGAGTCATTTTCAGCCGATTTCGCCACTTGGTTACTTGGCGAATCCATCGCACTCACCCAACTCAGTCCATCAGAATTATCCCTCGAACCGATTCGAGCAGATGCGTTAATTCTGTTACAGTCAGATGAAATTGTTCTGCATATCGAATTCCAAACCGAAGTAAAAGCCGAAATTCCCTTTCGGATGACTGATTATCGGTTAAGGGTGTATCGCAGATTTCCCCGAAAGCGGATGCATCAAGTTGTCATTTATCTACAACCCACCACATCCGCATTAGTCCAGCAAACTGCTTTTGTTTTAGAAAATACCCGTCATGAATTTGGAGTTATTCGTTTTTGGGAGCAACCCAGCGAGATATTTTTAAATACTCCTGGTTTGTTACCGTTTGCAACCCTCAGTCAAACTGAGGATAAAACGCGAACATTACAACAGGTTGCAGAAGCTATTGAGCAAATAAACGATACCCGAACGCAAAGTAATATTGCTGCGTCAACGGCAGTGTTAGCTGGGTTAGTATTAAACAAGGAACTGATTAAAAGGTTATTACGGAGTGATCCTATGCGCGAGTCTGTAATTTACCAGGATATTTTGCAGGAAGGAGCTTTATCGATTGTTATGCGACTACTTCGCCGTAAAGTCGGAACTGTTCCACCTGCACAGCTATTGAAAATTCAAGCTTTAGACTCAATACAGTTGGATAATTTAGCAGACGCTTTACTTGATTTTTCAAGTTTAACCGATTTAGAAGCTTGGTTAGCGCAAAATCACGGTTAGTGATGCTATAGCGATCGCACTTTCTCAGATTACAGCAAAAACGATCGCTACGACGGGCTATTTGGCGATCGCACCATCATCATGAAATCATACAGGCTCGCATTCTCCCAAGTTGAGATAATTAGTTGTAATTGCGAGCGAAGCATGGCAATCGCTGTAAATATTTTTGTTTATCTACTTAGCTATACCAATTTGAAAAATGATTGCGACAGATGGATTCACACCAAGCTAGACGTACCAAGGCAATTCCCAATCCAAAATCTAAAATGGTATCACCTGCGTGTGCCAATATCATCACATAAACGCTTATTGCTGTTGCTCACATTGGGGTTGTTTTGCAAATAATCGCGCACCCAAGCACAACCCTTAACCATTAAATCATCCAAATTGAGATTCCACAACTTCACCGTCTTGTCAGCACTGGCAGAGGCAATGGTTTCACCGTC